>CADBPR010000072.1 GCA_902796555.1 uncultured Bacteroidia bacterium | reverse complement strand
GGGTCGATGGGGAGAAAGTGCACATGCAGTCGTTACGGGCCATCCACGGCGAAGCCCGGTCCTATGAGGAAGCCTTCGATGTCATGGAAAAAATGAGTTTGGATTACGAAGACAAGGTGCAGTTGTTCAGAAGGATGGTATTCAATGTGATAGGAGGGAATATTGATGATCATGACAAGAATATTTCCTTCCTGATGGACAAAAGCGGCAGATGGTCGCTCGCTCCGGCCTACGACGTCGTCTATAGTATCGACCCCGATGCCCTATATGCACAAAAGGGGCAGTTTATGAGTATCAATGGCAAGCACCAAGGCATCACGGTAAAGGACATGGTTGCCATCGCCAGATATTACAGCATCAACCGGCCGGAGAGGATTATCGAACAGGTGATGGATATCGTTTCCAAAGCCGATGACTACTTAAGGCAGGATGGCGTACCCCCGACTGCCATTCATACCATCATGTCTGAACTGAATGAGAAGCACGCTGAGTTGAAGGCATAATCATCGCCTCTACAATTTTTAGACTTCAGTTAGAGCCAAAGCGGACAGACCATCTGTATCGACGGTTTGTCCGCTTTTCTTTATGCGTAACTCCGCTGTCTTTTGGATTTGGCTCAATAGCAACGGGTTAATCCTTATAGCAGACGAGCCACTACTCGTCGTCTTCGGGGAAGGAGTCGAAGCTGAGGTTGTCCCAGAGGGAGTCCATGTCGCGGCGGTCTTTTTTGGTGGGCCGGCCGGCTCCGCGCTCGCGGCGGACGAAGAAGGTCTCGACGGGGGCGTGCAGTTTGGCCAGTTCTTCTTCCGGGGTCAGGTTCTCGGCGTAGTCGGGTACCAGTTTGGCGCCGACGCGGTTCTCCAGCAGCGCCTTGACCCGGTAGGTGAACAGGACGGAGCCTTTCCGGACCTCAATCGTGTCCCCGATTTTTACCTCGCGCGAAGGCTTGGACACATTGCCGTCCACTTTGACCTTGTTTCCTTTGCAGGCCTCGGTGGCCTCGCTGCGGGTCTTGAAGAGGCGGATGGCCCAGATAAACTTATCTATTCTGACGGAGTCTGCCATAATGTTGTAGGGTCTTGGTGTATCTCCGGAACGCGGCGGACCGACGCTTCGAGCAGCACCGTATCCGATGCTTCCGGGACCAGGTAATACGTATTCAATTCTGCCGGAATCAGCAGGACGCCGCCGGCGGAAATGGGCCAGCTCTCCGTCCGGTCTGAACCGCCGGTCTGCACGGAAGCCTTTCCGCTCAGGCAGACCAGCACGGAGAAGTTCTCGTCTCCTTCTACCCGCAGGGCCTCCTTAAGGGCTATCCGGGAAATCTCAAATTCGTCGCAGGTGCAGGGGAGGGCGCCGCGCACCGGCTCGCCGGCGGTCAGCCGGGCGAATTCCATGGCTTCCACCGCTCCGAATTCCGCCGCGGGCTCGCCGTTCCAGGTGCATACCTGACAGTCCAGCGGAGAACTTTCGGCGATTTCCAGTATCTCGATATCGCCGTCGGCACCATGCAGCAGGCCCGGCTCCAGCAGGAAGCTATCGCCGGCGGCAGGCTCGTAAACCCGCATGAAATCAGGCACTTCCCGGGCGAATGAGGCTTCGTAAAACTCCGTAGCGGTGATGTCGCGGCGCAGTCCGGCGTAGATGCGGGCACCCTGGCCGGCGCGGAGGACGTACCACCATTTCTTGCGGCCGAGCGCATCATAACGCTCCGCGGCAAAGGCATCGTCCGGACAGACCCACAGGGGCGTTTTCCCGGTCAGGCGCCGGACCGACAGCGGGAACTGCCGGCCGAAAAAGTAGAAGGCGTTGTCGCCGGTGATGCGTTCCATGAAGGTCTCCATGATTTCACCCAGGGTATTCCCCTCCAGCCATCCGCGGGTCACGGCGGAATCGCGCCAGCCCAAATCGGCCAGCAGCCAGGTGTCTCCGGCTTCGCCTGCGGCCGGCTCAAAGGCCAGCGGGTACAACGCTTTCTGTTCTGTTTCCATAATGGCTCTTTCTATCGTTGACGCATCCGACGCGCGCATCAGATGATGCCAATCAGTTTGCTGCGGGACAGCAGGCAGGCACCCAGGGCGCCGGCTTTGTTGCCGAGCTTGCTGAAGCGGAAGGTCGTGTCCTGGTTGACAAAGTTGAGGGAATGTTTGTTGATGGAACTCTTGATCGGGAGCATCAGGTAGTCCCGGGTCTCGGACAAACGGCCGCCGATGATGACCAGCTCGGGGTTGAAGAGATTGATCAGGCCGGCGATGGCCTTGCCCAGGGTCCGTCCCACCTCTTCGATGGTCTCAATCACCAGCACGTCTTCGTTGCGGGCGGCGGCCACGATATCCTCGATTGTGAAATCCTGCCCTTTCTTGACTTTTTCCATCAGCAGGGAATTCCGTCCTTCGCGCATCTTCTCCGTCAGGATGCGGTGCATCGCGGAAGCCGAGGCGCCTGTCTCCAGGCAGCCCACTTTGCCGCATTTGCATATCACATCGTTGTTCAGCACGGGGGTATGCCCCAGTTCGCCGGAGAATCCCGAACGGCCGAAATACAGCTTGCCGTCCAGAATCATGCCCATGCCCAGGCCCCAGCTGACATTGACGAAAATCATGTTCTTTTCGCCGTTGTTGCAGCTGGTCAGATACTCGGCATAGGTCATGGCGCGCGAGTCGTTTTCGATGGTGACATGCATGCCCAGCTGCGCTTCCAGCATTTCGGTCAGCGGCTTGTATTCCCCCACCATGTAGGTCAGGCTGTAGCCGGAGCCGGAATTGACGCGGCCGGACAGGTTGACCCCGCAGGTGATGATTTCGGCATAATCGACGCCGGATTTGCGAATCTGGTCCTTGACCAGGTTGCAGAGCTGGGTGAAGGACGCTTCGTTGTTCTCCAGGACAAAGGGCAGGTCTTCCTGGAAATAAACCAGTTTGCCCTTGAAGTCCGTGATGGCAACGGATACCATCTTCCGGCCCACGTCCACGCCGGCCAGGTAGCCGGCGTGGGGGTTCAGGCCGTATATGCTCGGGCGCCGTCCGCCGGACGTGCCCAGTTTCCCCATATCTTCAAGAAGCTTTTCGTCAATCAGCTCGCCGACGACTTTGGTGATGGTGGGGATGCTGCACCTCAGTTCCTTGCTGAGTTCGGCGATGCTCCAGTCATCGCTCAGGCACAGGGCCAGAATTTGTTTTTTGATGTCGACGTTCTTGCCGTCGAGATTTCCTGAAAAACGGGTCATAAAAATGCTATTTCTTTTTCCAGTAGGCTTCGATTTCTTCGAGGGTCATACCGGTCGTTTCCGGCATCAGCTTCCACATGATGAGCAGGTAAGGGATGCACATCAGCGCGAAGGTGAGGAAGGTTCCGGCCGGGGTGAGGGTCTCGAGCATCCAAGGGGTCAGCTGGCCGATGAGGTAGGTGCCTACCCACAGGGCCATGCCGGCGATACTCATCGCCAGGCCGCGGACGCGGTTCGGATACATCTCGGAAAGGATGACGAAGACCACGGCGCTGATGGAGATGGCGGTGCTGAAGACATACAGCAGGAAGAAGGCCAGCAGGAAGCCGTTGCCCAGGCCGAGGGCTTCACCCTTGAAGAAGTACAGGGCAATGGCCAGCAGGCATATGATCATGGCGGATACGCCCCAGTAAACCAGTTGCTTACGGCCCACTTTGTCGATAATCACAGTGGCGATGATGGTGGTCAGGAAATTGACCACGCCGACGAGCACGGTGGACAGCAGGGACACGTCGCCGGTCATGCCGGCATCCTCAAAAATCTTCGGACCATAATAGAGGACGGCATTGACGCCCATAAACTGGCCGAGGATGGCGATGGCGCAGCCGATGAGGACGGCTTTGAAAATACCCGGTTCGAAGATTTCCTTCCAGTCCGTCTTGACTTCGCCGTTGATGGAAGACAGGGTGGCGTCCGCCTGAAGGGCCGCTTCTTCTTCGGTGAGATAGATACGCTGGAGGATGGCGTTGGCCTCAGCCCTGCGCCCCTTGACCAGCAGCCAGCGCGGGCTTTCCGGGATGAAGAAAATCACCACCAGGAAAATGATGTCGGGGATGAGGTTGCAGCCCAGCATGCCGCGCCAATACTCGGCGTTGAACATGTTGGTCATCGCGGAGCCGCTCAGGCTTTCGTCTACATTCTTGTAAATGACGAAGTTGACCAGGTAGGCCAGCAGGAAGCCGAGGGTAATCATCAGCTGGTACAGCGCGACCAGGGTGCCGCGTTTGCTGGCGACGGCCACTTCGGAGATGTACATCGGGGATACGATGGACACCACGCCGATACCGAAACCGCCGAACATGCGGAATACCACCAACTGGGTGAAGTTGGCGGCGACAGCGCAGCCCAGGGCGGAGATGCTGAACATGATGGCCGCGATGAGCATGGTTTTCTTGCGGCCGATGCCGTCAGAGAGGAAACCGGCGCACAAGACGCCGATGATGGACCCAATCAGGGCGCATCCGACATACCATCCTTCCTGGATGGCGTTGAGGGCGAACTGGGTCGTGACGGCCTTGGTCGTGCCGGAGATGACGGCGGTGTCATATCCGAAGAGGATACCGCCGATGGCAGCGACTACGGCCAGGAACACGACATAGCCCATGTTGACTTTTTCCTTCGCCATAACTATTTGATATTGAAGTATTCTTTGTATCTGTCATACAGATGTCCGGCCTGCAGGTAGGCAGAGTTCGGACTGAGGAAGTGGGAGAATTCGAAGGTGATGGCCTTGTCGTAGCCGGCCCGTTTCGCCGCCTCCAGTTTCATCCGGAGCTTGTCGAATTTGATGGGCAGGAACTTGATAGGCATATCACGGTCGAATGTCTCCGCGTTGGTCCAGCACTTCATGCCGTAGCGGTCGGCCAGTTTCTTGTTCACGGTGAAGAAGGCGTCCAGTTCGTCATAGTCGATATGACCGTCCTGGAAGGCGCAGGCGTCCACGTATTCGTGGATACCGTCGAAAATCTCGTTCCATTCCTTCTCGTGCTGGGCGACGGAAACGCCCTCGGCTTTGCTCAGGTTGCCCGATGCGGCCGCGACGGCTTTCTTTCCGTCAATCCACGGGGAGATGAAGGTGGGCAGTCCGCCGGATATTTCCTTGCACTGGCGACCCATGGTGCGGAAGGATTCAATCGCACCCTTCGTGGCGCGGGAAATCTCGCCGCTGATATACCAGCCGCCGAAGCTGTCATACTTGCTGCCGTAGTTCTCCCAGATTTCGTCGATGACGTATTTGTTGGACTCGACTTCATAGCTCATATCGCCTGTATCCCAGTACTTTCCGGAATCGTACAGACCCAGCCAGAACTTCATGCCGTGCTTCTGGGCCAGGCGGCAGAACATGTCAATCAGGTCGACCGAAGGCATGTAGGCGCCCTTTCCGAGGAGGTATTTGGACGGATAGGTGATGAATTTGCGGTAGCCGCAGCGGATGTCGATGACGGTGTCGATGCCAATCGCTTTCATCGCGGCGAAATCCTTGTCCCATTCCGCCTCGCCCCAGTTCTGATGGGGGATGTCGTGGGAGATTTCATCGAGGAAGGTACCCGTGATGGGCAGGGCGTCGGCTTTGTTGACGATATATTTGGAAACCAGGGAGTTGTCCTTCTTCGGAGTGGCGGCAGCGGCGGAAAGTACCGGCGCGGCGGCCAGGGCGGCTGCGCCCAGTCCCGCGGTTTTGAGGAATTGTCTTCTGTCTGACATAACTATTTGAGTTTAAAGTATTCCATGTAACGGTCATAGAGATGTCCGGCCTGCAGATAGGCGGACTGGGGACTGATGAAGTGGGAGAATTCGAAGGTGATGGCCTTCTCCACTCCGCAGCGCTTGGCGGCTTCCAGTTTCATCCGCAGTTTGTCGAATTTGATGGGCAGGAACTTGATGGGCATGTCGCGGTCGAAGCTCTCGCAGTTCGTCCAGCTGTGGATGCCCCACTTGTCGGCCAACATCTTGTTGACGGAGATGTAGTCCTCGATTTCGTCGTAATCGTTGTAGCCGTCCTGGAAGGCGCAGGCGTCCACGAACTCGTGGATACCGGAGAAAATCTCGTCCCAGTCGCGCATGTGCTCCTCAATCTTCGGATTCTCGGCGCGGCGCAGTTGGGCGGACTGGGCGGAAACGCCCTTGATGCCCTCGATGATGGGGGAGATGAAGGTAGGCAGGCCGCCGGAGAGGTCTTTGCACTGCTTGCCCAGCTTGCGGTAGCCGTCGATGGCGCCTTTGGATGCCCGGCTGATTTCGTAGCTGAGGTACCAGCCTTTGAAGCTCTTGTAGTGGCCGTAGCGCTCCCAGAGCTCGTCGATGATGAACCGGTTGATTTCGATTTCGTTGTTGTAAACACCTGTGTACCAGTACTCGTCGGAGTCATAAAGACCGATGTACAGGGCCATTCCGTGTTTCTCGGCCAGGCGGCAGAACATATCCACAAGGTCGACAGAAGGCATGTAGTAGCCTTTCTTCAGCAGGTAGGGCGACGGGTAGGTCATGAATTTGCGGAGGCCGCAGCGGATGATGATGACCGTATCGATGCCCATCGCTTTCATATACTGGAAATCCAGGTCCCATTCGGCTTCGCCCCAGTTCTGGTGCGGAATGTCGGTGGAAATCTCATCCAGGAAGGTGCCCGTGATGGGAACGGCATTGGCCTTTTCAACAATCAGTGTGCTCTCGAGTCCGCTCTTCTTCTGAGGTCCCTGGGAACAGGCACTGAGTACGGTCGGAGCGGCGGCCAGGGCAGCTGCGCCCCATCCGGCTGTCTTGAGAAATTGTCTTCTGTCAGTCATATCATGTTTGGGTTTTGGTTTCAATTCTTGCAAATATAACGATTTCATGGGAAATAACCGACGGTGATAGCGAAATAATTTTTACATTTTAAGCAATATTCTGAAAAATATTTAAAAACTTTTGCTTTTATAAGAAAATAAATTATCTTTGTATGTTAGCATAAAAATAAATTGTGAGGTAATGAGAAAGAGGATATTGTTATTGCTATTGGCATGGACCCTTCTGGCGGTTTCCGTGCGTGCGCAGTCCCTGGCGACAGGCCGGGTTGCGGATGCGCAGGGAAATCCGCTTCCCGCCGCCATGGTCCGTGTCAAGGGAACGGACGTGTATGCACTCACCGATGCGGAAGGCCGCTTTGCGTTGAAGACCGCACCCGGGAGCGTACTGGAAGTTTCCATGATGGGCATGAAGACGGAAGAATTCGTAGCCGGTGCGGAGACGGTGTTCGTGTTGCAGGAGGACAACACCCTTCTGGAAGACGTCATCGTGGTCGGTTACGGTACACAAAAACGACAGAGCATCACCGGTGCGGTTTCCAAAGTGGACCGGGAAGAACTGGTGAAGGCACCGAACCAGAATTTTACCAACCTGCTCGGTGGTACGGTCCCGGGTGTGATTGCCTACCAGAAGCAGGGTATTCCCGGAGCGGACGCTGCGACCCTGATGGTGCGCGGCGCCTCTGCAAAAGCGATTGTGGACGGCGTACCGCGCAGCATCAGCGACATCGATCCGAATGATATCGAAAGCGTGTCGGTGCTGAAAGACGCCTCCGCGGCCGCCATCTACGGACTGAATTCCGAGGCGGTCATCATCGTGACGACCCGCCGCGGTGACAACAAACCTTCCCGAATCAATTATCACGGGACCTTCAACTGGAGCACCAACGCCGTGAAAATGGAGTTGCTGGATGCCCCGGGTTATGCCTACTGGTATAATGAGGCGCTGGTCCTGGACGGCGGCTCCCGCATCTTCAACCAGCAGATGGTGGACAAGATGCGCGCCGGTGTGGACGGCTGGGGCAACACGGACTGGTACAACGAGGTGTTCGGAACCGGTTTCAACCAGACCCACTCCGTGTCGGCCTCCGGCGGAACGGACCGGATCAACTACTATGTGTCGGGCAGCTGGTACAACCAGCGGGGAAATGTCCGCAATTATGGATATAACCGCCTGAACTTCAGGGCGAACATTGATGCCCGCGTCGCGCGCAACCTCAGCCTGAACGCCGGCGTGGCCATCCGTTATTCCGACCAGACCCGCATCGGTTTCGGTGCGGATTACAACGATTGGCTGAACATCGGCCGCCAGGCCCTGTATGCTCTGCCTTTCGTCCCGAAAGAATGGGAAGGCTATCCGACCGGCACCTATTACTGGAACAACGGTACGGTCAGCCCGCTGGGCGCCATCGACCAGTCCGGCCAGCAGTCCTTCAAAGGAACGGCCGTGCAGACCAATGCAACGCTCCGTTACGACGTCCCCTTCATCAAGGGCCTGTCTCTCAAGGCGATGGCTTCGTACGACGTGAATTATTCTTTCAACAAGCTGCTCAACACCCCGTACCAGAATATGCTGGCGGCGTTGCCGACGGCTGCGGACGTGGACAATCCCGACCCGAAGCTGACCTATCTGCTGCTGACTGACCCGCGCGGGGCGACAGACGCTTCGTTGACGGAACTGTTCGGTTCGTCTTCCACGCTGCTGACCAACCTTAGCGCAGAATATAACCTCAACCGGGGATACCATGAACTGGGCGTCCTCCTGCTGATGGAAACGAACGCCTACCGTTATGACGATTTCAGTGCGTCGGGCTTCGGACTGGATTTCTATGAACTGGCCGAACTGAGCCGGATTACGGACAAAACCCGCAATTCCCTCAGCGGCAAGAGCAGTGTCCAGCGTACGGCCGGTTATCTGGCCCGTCTGAACTACAGCTATGACAACCGTTACCTGGTGGAATTGTCCGCCCGTTATGACGGTTCCTATCTGTTCTATGGCAGCAAGCGCAACTGGAGCCTGTTCCCGGGCGGTTCCGTGGGCTGGCGCATCGACCGGGAGCCCTGGTTCAACGCCCCGGCGGTGGATATGCTCAAACTGCGCGCCGGCGCCGGTCTGACCGGCACTTCGGGCATTTCGCCCTATACTTATATGACGGCCCTCCAGCCGCTGGCCGCGACGCTGGTTCTTGATGACAAGGTGGTGTCCAGCCTGATGGCGACCAACCCGGGCAATCCCGACCTGACCTGGTCCAAGACCTTCCAGACCAACATCGGCGTGGACCTGACCCTCTGGAACGGCCTGCTGCGTTTTGAAGGCGACCTTTTCTATAAATACCAGTACGACCTGCTGAGCGCCGTCCTGTCGGCCTATCCGGCCTCCTGGGGCGGTTACGCACCGACCTATACGAATGAGAACAAGGCGGAGCAGGCCGGTTTCGAATGGTTGCTCGCGCATCGGAACCGGGTCGGAGACTTCTCCTACGGCCTGACCCTGGTGGGCACCTACACCCGCCGCCGCTGGCTCAAATATACCGAGGCGATGAATACCCCGGATTATCTCAAACTGACCGGCAAGGAAATGGGTTCGCTGATCGGCTTCGAGGCCCTCGGCCTGTTCCAGACCCAGGAAGAGATTGACAGCAGCCCGACCATTCCCGGTTCCCTGGCCCGTCCCGGCGACATCCGTTACAAGGACCTCAACGGCGACGGTGTGATTACCTACGAACAGGATATGGCCTATGTGGCTTCCAACCAGTTCCCGAAGTTCGAGGGCGGCCTGAACATGGACTTTGCCTGGAAAGGACTGGACCTCACCCTGAAATGGATCTTTGCGCTGGGCCGTACCGTCTCGCTGCAGGGCGTATATGAAGACACGGGTTACCAGAGTTCCACGCCCTACACCCGTTCTTTCTTCAACGGCGGAAACTCGCCGGTCTATGTGGTGGAGAACAGCTGGACGCCGACCCACACCGATGCGGAATTCCCGCGTCTGAGCGCCGGCAGCATCACCAACAACAACGAGTACTCGTCTTCCTTCTGGTACCGCAACGGCGATTACCTGCGGCTGAAAAACGCCCAGCTGGGTTATACCCTGCCGAAAAAATGGACGGACAAAGCGGGAATCGGAGCGGTCAGGTTCTTCTTGGAAGGAACCAACCTGTTGACGTTCAGTGCTTTGATGAAGTATAATATCGATCCGGAGATTCCCAATGTCAATGCGGGTTACTATCCCCAGCAGCGGCTGATGGGCTTCGGTGTGGATGTTCAATTTTAAGTAGGAGGGTATGATGAGAAGAATTTTTGCAATCGCATTTGCACTGGTCGCGCTGACGGCCTGCAACCGTTTTCTGAACACCACCCCGTCGGACCGGATTTCTGAAAGCCTGGCGTGGCAGAAGCAGGAATATACAGACCTGTATATCAATCATTTCTATGCTTATATCGAGCGCTACGGACAGTATGGCGGCGGGCAGTTCTCGTCCTATCTGACCGAAGGCTTGACGACGACGCTGAAATACAATTCGCCGATTGCCGGTACCGGTGACCCGAACAACTATGTGTTCTATCCGGACCGCATCAATACGAACCAGAACCTGCTGAATATCTGGGATGTGACCTATGAGCGGATTCGCCGCGTCAATCTGTTCCTGGATGCCAAGGACCGTTATTCGGTCTACAGCGAGGACGTCAACCGGCTCTACGAGGCGCAGGCCCGTTTCTTCCGTGCCTTCCTGTACTTCCAGCTGGCCCGCCGGCATGGCGGCGTCATCTTGTATAAAGATATGAACCTGGTCAAGGACAAGAACCGCGCTACGGCGAAGGAGACCTGGGACCTCATCGAACAGGACCTCGATTTCGCTGCTGAATTCCTGCCGGACACCTGGGAGGGTGCCGACAAGGGCCGTATCACGCGGCTGATGGCCCTGGCCCTGAAATCCCGCGCGATGCTGTATGCCGAGCGCTGGCAGTCCGCCTATGATGCGGCCGGCGAGGTGATGAAGAGCGGGGTATACGACCTGGTGGACGACTATGCCCAGGCGACGAAGGGCAGCAACAAAGAGGCCATCCTGCAGTTCCAGTACCAGTATACCGGCGGCCTGTACCACAATTTCGACCGTTTCTATGCTCCTTACGGCGATTTTACCGTGAACGGCAATCCCGAAATCGGCGGCTGGGCCAGTCCGACCCAGGAAATGGTGGAAATCTATGAGAAGGCCGACGGAACGAAGATGGACTGGACGCCCTGGCACGGAAAAACCACGACGCCGCCGCCCTACAGCGACCTGGAAAAGCGGTTCAAGGCCACCATCCTCTATCCCGGAGCCATGTGGAAGAACCGCGTGATGGAGTGCTCCGAAACCGGCAACAACGGCCGCTTCGTCTCCTATGGGGAGAGCCCTACCAACGGGCGGACCACGACGGGCTATTATCTCAGGAAACTGCTGGACGAGAGCAATACCGAACTCAAGAGCAATACCTGTGACCAGACCTGGGTCGAACTGCGGTATGCAGAGGTGCTGCTCAACCATGCGGAAGCTGCCTACCGGCTGGGCAAGAGTGAAGACGCCGTGAACGACCTGAATGCCATCCGCGCCCGTGCGGACCTGCCGGGACGCGGTGCGCTGACCGGAGATGCCCTGTTCGAAGCCATCCGGCACGAACGTACGGTGGAACTGGCCTATGAAGGGCAGTTGTGGTGGGATATGCGCCGCTGGCGCCTTGCCCATACCGCATACAGCGGATGCCGCGTACACGGTATCAAGATTTCCGGTGCGCCGGCTACCTATGAATATATAGACGCGGACGGACAGGACCGTTCCTTCCCCGAGCGGCTGTATGTCCTGCCGATTCCGGATACGGAGCTTTTCAACAACAGTGCGATAGAACAATATGATGAATGGAAATAAGATGAAACGCTATATACTTGTCATACTGACCGGTATCCTGCTCCTGGGCTGTAAGACGGAGCCGGCATACCCCGACCACTCGGAACCCCCGCTGACGAGCATTTCCGCATTTGTCCCCATCGGGGACAGCGAGGTCGAATTCAAAGGCATCCCGGATGAAGAAGGGCATATCCTGATTCGCATTCCGTATTATTATCCCGAAGACAGCAACAACGTGGTGCCGCAATCCGCCCTGGAAAAAGTACGGATTCGCGCCTGGTTGGTCAACAATGCCGTGATTGAGAATCCCGCTTTCTTCATGGACCTGACCCTGGACCAGACCCTGACGGTCATCGACCAGGTGAAAGAGCGGCATACCTATGTGCTGAGTGCCCTCATTGCCCGGAGCGACGCCTGCGACATTCTCTCGCTGACGATTCCGCTGGGCGGCGGCAAGGAAGAGGAAGGCGTGATTGTCGGGGACAAGATTACCTTCGCCACGTCGGCCGACCTGAGCGGCAAGAAGGCGAAAATCACCCTTTCCCCCCATGCGACCGTGACGCCGGATCCTTCCCGCAATGCGCTGAATTTTAATCAGGAACAGAAGCTGACGGTGCGGGCCGACAATGGTACGGAAAAGGTCTATACGGTCAATAAGGTGGGCCCGACCAAACTGGATAAGGGCCTGCGGGAGGGGAGTGCCAAGGTGCTCTTCGAGAAACGGCTGTATGAAGACCTGGGCATCGACGTGTTCCATGTCACCGGCGGCATCGCCGTTTCCGGCAATCACCTGGTGGTCAATACCCGCGACCGCAACAGCGTCGTCCTGGACCGCCTGACCGGCGAAAAGACCGGAACCCTGGACCTGGGTGACGTCAAAGGACCTGTCCGGAACTTCTATACGACGGCGGATGACGAAGGCGTCATGCTGGTGTGCAACCTGACGGCCAACGACGGGAATGAGTTCTGCGTCTGGCGGATTGACGATGTGAATGCCGCGCCGAAGGAGTACATCCGCTGGGATGCCGGCGGCCGCGCTTTCGGACGCAAACTCTCGATTATCGGGTCCCTGGACGGGGATGCCATCATTACCGTGCCGGAGAACCGCGTCTGGGGCGAATGGAACGAACCGACCGTGGCCAAGTGGACGGTCCGCGGCGGCGTGCTGCAGTCGCAGACACCGGAACTGATGGCCATCACCGGCTTCGGCACCGGCTGGGACCTCAATGCCGATGCCATATGCATCTCGCCGGAAGACGATGCGGATTATTGGGTCATTTCCTATAACCAGTGCATCCTGCAGTGGGTGGACGGCAAGACCCATGCGGTGAAGGCTTCGCTGGACCCGCTCTTCACGGACTATGTGCCGAATGCCCTGGATTATCTCGAATTCAACGGGACGGCCTTCTATACCCTGAACCAGACCTGCGGTTGGGACTGGGACGACAAGGGCGACTGCATCTGGCTGATTCAGTTGGACAGCCCGTCCGACTTCAGGGGCGCACCCGACGCCCAGACAAGGCCGACGCCTACGGGTACGGAAACACCTGGTATCCAGTGGTTTACAAAGGGTAGATACGGAGCGGACTCCTTTACCCTGGCGGCCGGGAGCCCCGACCCGAACCATCCGGTCAACGGCAACTGCTCCGGCGATGTGGCCCTGGCTGCGTCCGAAGACGGACTCTATCTGTATCTGTATTTCATGTTCACCAACGGTTATGTCGTCGGTGTACAATTTGACTGCCTGAGCCTATGATGCGGAGACTACTGATTCTGTCAGCCCTGCTGCTGTGTTTCCAGGCCTGTGCACCGGCCCGGCAGTCGGACTATGATTTCCCCGTGGCCGAAGAGCCGGATACGCCGCAGCCCGAGAAACCTTCCGGCAAGCGCTGTTTCATCTGGGTGGATACCTACGCGAACATGTATGAACTGGCCAACAGCCAGGACAACATCCGCCGGGACCTGCAGAAAGCGGCCGACTGCGGTTTTACCGATATCGTCGTGGAAGTGCGCGCCTCTTCCGGCGGCCTCTTCTACAAGAGCGCCCACGGCGACCCGGTCACCTGGCTGAGCGCCTACCGGGACGGGAAATATATCAAAATCGAACGGACGGCCACCTTTGACTACCTCCAGACCTTCATCGACATCGGTCATGAACTGGGACTGCGCATTTATGCCGCGTTCCAGACCTTCTCAGGCGGCTTTACCAGCAGCTACGGCAGCACCGGGCCGGTTTTCCAGCATCCGGAGCTGCGGGACCTGGTCACCGTGCTGAACACCCGAAACGGCCTGAAGAGCATGCTGGATGTCACGACGGACGAGACCGCCGAGAATTTCATCACCTTCCTCAATCCGGTCAGCCCCGACACACAGGACTATCTCCTGGCGCAGATCCGGGACCTGGCGCAGTACGCCAAAACCGGTCTGGACGGTATTATCCTGGACCGCGGCCGTTTCTACGGCTACCAGTCCGATTTCTCCGCCTCCACCCGTACGGCCTTTGAATCCTATCTGGGCAGGAAGTTGGAGCACTGGCCCGAGGACGTATGTCCGGTCGGCTGGGGCTTTGACGCCGAGAACAAGCGGGTGGTCGAATCCATCCCGACCCCGGTTCCGCCGTATCATTATAAATGGCTGGAATTCAGGGCGAAAGTCATATACGACTTTATGGCGAAAGCCCGCGAGACGGTGAAGGCCGTGGATGCGGACCTGGATTTCGGGGCCTATGCCGGCGCCTGGTACGGTTCGTATTATCCCAACGGTGTCAACTGGGCGGCTTCGTCCTACGACCCTTCCAAGTATTTCACCTGGGCCACGCCGCAGTACCGGGACTATGGTTACGCCGGCCTGATGGATGTGCTGATTCTGGGTGCGTACGCTCCGGCCAACGCCCTCTACGGCAGCACGGAGTGGACCCTGCAAGGCTTCTGCAACCTGGGCAAGAACAAGGTCCAGGGCGCGGCCGGCCTGCTGGTCGGCGGACCGGATGTGGGCAACTGGGACCCCTATGACAAGGTGTCTTTCGAGACCGAATGTCGGGCCATCGCCAACAGCGTGACCATCTGCGGACAGGTCATGGATGCCTACTTCCTCTTCGATATGTGCCACCTGCGCAACAACAACCAGTGGCAGTATGCCAAAGAAGGGATACAAACCTTGAACAAACAATATAACCAATAAATGTAACCAGAATTATGAAGTATCGCTTATTTGCTGCCCTCGTTGCAGTATTTGCCTGCTTCCCGGCTTTCGCGCAGAGCGTGACCGGTGTCGTTACGGATACGGAAGGGGAGCCCGTCGTGGCCGCTTCCGTCCTCGTCACCGGTACGCGCAACCTGGTGATGACGGCCTCTGACGGCCGTTACAGCATCAGTGCGAAGGAAGGGGATGTCCTGGAGTTCTCCATGATCGGCAAGAAAACCCTGACCGCCCGTGTCGGGCGTTCGCTCCGGGTGGATGTCGTGCTGGAGGATGACATGACCATGCTTGAAGACGTAGTCGTGATCGGCTACGGTACCCAAAAACGCCAGAGCATCACAGGTGCCGTATCCAAGGTCGACGGCGACAAGCTCGCCAAAGCCCCGGCCCAGAGCGTGACCAACATGCTCGGCGGTGTGATTCCGGGCGTGATTTCCTACCAGTCCTCCGGTGTTCCCGGCGGTGACGGTTCTTCCCTCCTCATCCGAGGCAGCGGTGTCAAAGCCATCGTGGACGGCGTGGAACGTTCCATCGGCGACCTGGACCCGAACGAAATCGAGAGCATCTCCGTGCTGAAGGACGCCTCTGCGGCAGCCGTTTACGGTTTCGACTCCGGCGCTGTCATGATTATCACCACCAAACGGGGTGACAACCAGGCGGCCCGCGTTTCGTACCACGGCTCCCTGACCTTCAGCTCCAATGCCATGAACCTGGAACTCCTGGACGGCTACAACTACGCCAAGTATTACAACATGGCCCGTCAGATGGACGGCGACCCGGAAGTCTTCACCCAGGAACAGGTAGCGGCCATGTACAACAACGACGACACGGACGGTTGGGGCAACACCAACTGGTACAAGGAAGTGTTCGGTACCGGACATACCCAGAACCACAGCGTGTCCGTGACCGGCGGCAACGACAAGTTCAACTACTTCGCCACCGTCGGTTACTATGACCAGCAGGGTAACGTTCGGGGTTATTCCCACAGCCGTATCAACCTGCGTTCCAACGTCGAAGCCAAGGTCGGCAAGAACGTGACCCTGAACGTCGGCCTCGCCGGCCGTTTCACCACTACCAAGCGTGCGGCCATCACCGCGGATCCGGATGCCTCCAACCACATCGGTATCATGCTGATGCGCGTGCATCCCTATGTGCCGAAAACCTACAACGGCCTGCCTACGGCTACCTATACCGGCAGCGAGGTCAACACCATTTCCGGCTATCTGGACGGTTCCGGAGGATATGGCCTCTCCCGCGGCAACGTCTTCCAGGGCAATGTGTCCCTGCGCTATGACGCCCCCTTCCTGAAGGGCCTCTCCGCCAAGGCGATGGTCGCCTATGACGTGACGAACGCCTATTCCAAGGCGATGTCGCAGCCGTTCTCCGTCTCGATTGCCACCCTGCCGACCGACGTTTCCCAGTCGACCGGCCCGCTGCTGGGCATGTCCTATGCCACCGTCAACGGTTTCAAGTGGCTCTCCCAGATGACTGCGACCGAAGGCTACGGCCTGACGGACAATATCGTCACCAACTTCAACATCGAGTTCAACCGGAGCTTCGACAAGCACGAGGTCGGTCTCCTCGCCCTGATGGAGACCCGCCATCAGGAATACAACGGCTTCGGTGGAACCGGTTATGGCTTCGACATCCCGGCCCTGCATGACCTGGATTTCGCCACGGACAAGACCAACAACAATGTCTACGGCTCCTCCAGCCATTACAAGTCCCTGGGTTTCGTTTACCGTGCTTCTTACAACTACGACAACAAGTATATGGCCGAACTTTCCGGCCGTTACGACGGTCTGTATACCTTCTATGGCAGTACCCGTCCCTGGGGTTTCTTCCCGGCCGCTTCCATCGGCTGGCGTCTGGACCGCGAAGAGTGGTTCACCGCTTCCTGGGTCGACCTGCTGAAATTCCGCTACGGTACCGGTCTGCAGGGTTCCTCCTCCGGCGTGGCGCCGTATACCTATGCCGACCTGTTCAACCTGTTTAGCAATGCCGCCGTGTTGGGCGGTCAGACCACTTCCGCCCTGGCGACAGCCAGCCCCGGCGACCCGGACCTGACCTGGTCCAAAGTCTGGTCCAACAACTTCGGTGTGGACCTGACCCTGTGGAACGGCATGCTGCGGTTTGAAGGCGACGTCTTCTATAAGTATCTGTACGATATGATCGGCGGCAACACCGGCACCTATCCCGCTTCCTGGGGCGGCCGCTACCCGGCCTATACCAATATCAACAAGCAGGACCATGTCGGTTTCGACTTCTTGCTCGAACATCGCAACAAGATTTCCGATTTCAGCTACGGCATCCAGGTCGTCGGTTCCCATGTCAAGCGTCGCTGGCTGCTGTACGGCGGCGACCAGGAGAACTGGCCGGACTACTGGAAACTGACCGGCAAGGAAGTCGGTGCCGTGGTCGGATTCGTGGCCCTGGGCCTCTTCCAGAACCAGGATGAAATCGACAATTCCCCGACCATCCCCGGTTCCACCGCCAAGCCCGGCGACATCAAGTACCTGGACCGCAACGGTGACGGCAAGATTACCTATGACCAGGATATGGGTTATGTGGGCAAGTCCGTCTATCCCAAGTACGAAGGCGGTCTGAACATCGACCTCGCCTGGAAGGGTATCGACGTGACGATGCGCTGGACCTACGCCTTCGGCCGTGACGTGGCCCTGACGGGTGTCTATACCTCCAGCGGCAGCGCCGGCATAATGGACAATACGGCGTATACCAAGCCGTTCTACCATGGCGGCAACTCTCCGCTCTTCCTCCTGGAAGGCACCTGGAAGGACCCCGAGCTCTTCAATGGCGTGGACAACAGCAATGCCCGTTTCCCGCGTCTGGCCCTCAATACGACCAACAACAACGCCTTCTCCTCCACCTGGTGGTATGAGAACGGTAACTACCTCCGCCTGAAGAACATGCAGATCGGTTATACCTTCCCGGCTACGTGGATGCGCAAAATCGGTTTCCGCTCCTGCCGGATTTATCTGGAAGGTACCAACCTGCTGACTTTCAGCCGTCTTACCAAGTATAACATCGACCCGGAAATGCCTTCTGTCAACAACGGCTACTACCCGCAGCAGCGGCTCATGGGCTTCGGTGTGGATGTCTCTTTCTAAAATATGACGGATATGAAAAAGACTGTACAATATCTTGCAATGGCCGCAGCGACGCTGTTCCTGTCGGCTTCCTGTTCGAAATACCTCGAAACCACGCCTACTTCCCAGGTTTCGGATATTCTGGTCTGGACGGATACGCAGTATACCGACTTGTATGTCAATGCCTTCTATTCGTACCTGCATGACTACGGCCAGTTCGGTTCCGCCCAGTTCAACAGCAATATGACGGAGGGTCTGACGAATTCCCTCAAATACGGTTCTCCGACCCCCGGCGGCCATTACGGCG
>CADBPR010000071.1 GCA_902796555.1 uncultured Bacteroidia bacterium | reverse complement strand
TTGCTGAATTACACGAGGTCGACTCTGACCGCAAGCAATCAGAAGGAGCAGTAGAGCCTGAAAGATGATGATTTGTAAAGACTTCATAAAGAATAGACTTGCAAAAATCGCACCTAGTATATTGGAATCCAATCCGTACTATAACGGAAGTTGACCACCGAATGTGTTCAACTTATGAGTATCACTCACGACTTTGACAAGACAATTAACGACATAGGTAGCCGTCCGGACGTTACGCCTGCGGAGCCTCGCCGGAACGGTAAATCCGGTCCATGATGAGGGCGATGGCGCCGTCGCCGGTCACATTGCAGGCCGTGCCGAAGGAATCCATGGCGATATAGAGCGTAATCATCATCGCCTGTGCCTGGGCATCAAAGCCCAGAATGCTGCCCAGGATACCCAGGGCCGCCATGATGGCGCCGCCGGGAACGCCCGGAGCAGCCACCATCGTCACGCCCAGCATCATGATGAACCCCAGCAGGGTCATGAAGTCAAAGGGCATGCCCAGCATAAGCATCAGAGCGATGGCGCAGGAAGTGATTTTCAGCGTACTGCCGGAAAGGTGGATGGTGGCGCACAGCGGCACGACAAATCCTCCCACGGAGCTGCTGACGCCGTTTTTTTCCACACATTTCAGCGTCACCGGGATGGTGGCGGCCGAAGAAGAGGTGCCCAGGGCGGTCACATAAGCGGGCAGCATGCCGGCGAGCATCTTGAACGGATTGCGACGGGCCACCAGAGCGGCCACCAGATACTGCAGCAGAAGCAGGACCCAGGTCATCGCGAAGATAATCACCACAATCAGCAGGAAGGATTTCAGCACGGGAGCCACTTTGCCGGCCGCCGTCATATCCAGGAACAGACCGAAAATATAGAAAGGCAGTATCGGGATGATGATTTTCTCGATGCTGCGCACGATGATGGTCTTCATCTCTTCGAATCCCTTGCGCAGGATGGAGGCGTGGGTGGTGGCGATGCCGATACCCAGCAGGAAAGAAAGGACCAGCACCGTCATCACGTCGGCCAGCGGCGGGATGTTGAGGGAGAAATACGGGGCGAACGCATTGTCGGCCGTCTCCAGGGCAGCCAGGCCGCCCGGTTCGATGAGGGAGGGGAACAAGGCGGTGCTGAACCCATAGGCAAACAGCCCGGACAGGACCGTGAAAACATAGGCCAGGGCGACGGCGATGAGCAGCATCTTCCCGGCCCGGTCGCCCACTTCGGCGATGGCGGGCGTCACGAGACCGACGATAATCAGCGGAATGAAGAAACGGAGCAGCTGGTCGAAAATGCCGTCAAAGGTATTCATGGCACGGACCACGGCCACCGGGGCGAACTGCCCGACCAGAACGCCGAGAAGGATGGCAATCAGAATTTTGGCCAGCAGCGGCAATTTGATTCTTTTCATTGCGAATTAATTATGGGTCTATCTTTACAAAGATACGATTTTTTCTTAAATTTGCCGATATTGACTATGCATGTAGAACGCATGAAAAGATTTCACCTGTTCCTTTTCCTTTTGCTGGCTGCCCCGGCCTTTGCGCAGAAACCTGATATTCCGCTGGTTATCAGTAATGACCCCCAAGGTGATTCCATCGCCTTTGCCGCCGTGCGCGCGCGGATGGACTCAATCCGACAGTACCGGCCGACCGTCGCCCTGGTTCTGGGCGGTGGCGGCGCCCGCGGCATGGCCCATATCGGCGTCCTGAAATATCTCGAAGAACTGGGCATTCCCGTCGACCTGGTCGGCGGCACCAGCATGGGCGGTCTGATTGGCGGCCTGTATGCCCTGGGCTATTCCCAGCCCTATATGGACTCGCTGGTCCGGTCCATCAACTGGAGCGTCATGATGTCCGACAAAGTGCCGGACAGCTACATGACCTACCGGACCCGTAAAAACAAGGAACGTTATGCGCTGAACATTCCGTTCCACTACGACAAGGCGGATGCCCGGAAGAAAATCGCCCGCATCCGCGAGGTGGAACATGCCATGGGACGGGTCGATGCCAAATCCGGTGATATGCAGGAGGAGGCCTTCGCCAAATTCAGTTCCAGTCTTCCGGACGGGTTCCTGTTCGGGTACAATGTCCGCAACCTGCTGAGTTCCGTTTCCGTAGGTTATCAGGATTCCATCGCCTTCACCCGGCTCCCGGTTCCATACTACTGCGTAGCAGCGGAGATGAACCAGATGACTTCCAAGAACTGGACGTCCGGCCACCTGGTGGACGCCATGCGCTCCACGATGGCCATCGCCTTCTACTTCCGCCCGGTGCGGATTGGTGACATGGTCCTGTCGGACGGCGGCACCCGCAACAACTTCCCGGTGGACGTGGCCCGGGCCATGGGCGCCGATATCGTCATCGGATCGGAAATGCCCATCCTGCGCGACCTGGAAGAACTCAATACCCTGGGCGGCCTGGTGTTCCAGAATATCATGATGATGTCCTCCGAAGCCGGCAAGGCGGCCCGCCGGAATGTGGACGTGCACATGCTTCATGAGCTGAAGGGCTATACCATGCTGTCTTTCGATGACGAGAGCGTATCCAACATCATCGAACTGGGCTATGAAGAAGCCAAAAAGCACCGCGACGAACTCGAAGCCATCGCGGCCCGGGTCCGGGGCAAGGGTGTGCCGGTGCGCCGCCATACCGCCACCGACCTCACCCACACGGCGGTGCAGGTGGGCGATATCCGTTTCAAAGGGCTGACGACGGCGGAAGAACAGTACATCCTGAACCGGAGTTTCCTCCACGGAGACAACTACTACGACAAGGCCGAGATTGAAGCCATCATGGCCAAAATCTACGGGACCCGCGCCTTCGAGTCGGTTACTTATCAGCTGATGGGCAGCGAGGAGCCCTATTCCCTGGTGTTCGATTGCCAGAAGGGCCAGATTCATGAGCTGGGCGCCGGTGTCCACCTGGACAACGAGGAACTCGTCTACGCGTATGCCCACCTGGGTCTGGGCACGCGCCGGCTCAGCGGCTGGCGGATGGAGACGGAACTGAAAATCGGCAGCAATGCGATGCTCAGCGTAGAAGGCTCCTATCGCCCGCTGTCCGACTGGCCGATTGTCGGGGCCGGCATCAAGGGACGCTACAACAATTTCCGCACGAATTACAAAAACCAGGAGGCTGTTTTCAATGCCTTTAACCTCGGAGGAGACCTGTTTATCGAGGACTCGCGCACGACTTTCGGTACCTTCCGGCTGGGTGTTTCCGCCGAGATGGAACCGTATGAAAACTATATCGACGATGAAGTCCATTGGACCGGATGGGACTGGAAGAGCCGCTGGTTCTCCGCCTTCGCCACGTTCCGGGCCGATACCTTCGACGACGGGTACTTCCCGTCGAAAGGTGTCCGGTTCAACGTGCGGGGCCGCTATGTGTTCAGAGGTTATTCCATCTACCAGGGACTCGATGCGGACGACAACCCGATTGAGGGCTATATCAAGCCGTATTTCTCCGGCAGCGGCAGCCTTTCCGCTGCGGTGAGCTTCGGACGCTTCACGCTGGTTCCCGCCGTGTATGCCACCTATACGAGCGGCACCGATGACACCATCAATTTCATGCATGGCGCCATTGTCGGCGGCACCATTGCCGAACGGTATATGGAGAACCATATCCCCTATTTCGGCTTTTCCACCATTCCGCGCCGCTACGACGGCCTGACGGTGAGCCCGCAGATGGAAGTCCGTTTCAACATAAACTACAAGAACTTCCTCATCGCGAAAATTGCGTCGGTCCACAATGCACCTTTCCTGCCCGGGGATACCTTCCAGGACTTTATCCATCCGACCACCTGGGGCGTCGGTCTGGATTATGCCCGCAAAACGCCTGTCGGCCCGCTGCGACTCGGCGTCCATTGGGCCAGCCACAAACGCTTCGGCGCCGCCTTCTCCATGGGATTTGTATTCTGATACGATATGACAAAACAAGCTATCAACCGACCCGGCGTGCTGGTTCCCGACATGGGAATCCGCTACCCGGACGACCCTTTCGAGCGCCTGGTCCATGTCGAACAGGAAGACTCGCAGCAGGGCCGCTATCACTTTGACGACACCTATCCATACCTGGATAAGTCATTTGAATATAAACTCAACCAAATCGGCGGATTCGTCGTTAAATGGCTGCTGGTCACGCCTTTCGTCAACCGCCTGTTCCTCGGGCTGAAGATTGAAGGCCGGGAGCGGCTCAAACGCTGGAAAAAAGAACTGTCCGGCGGAATGGTGGTCGTGTGCAACCATGTCTTTTTCTCGGACGCGCTGATGGCCAACCATGCCGTCCTGCCCTTCCGGCGCATCCACGTCCCGATGTATGCCAAGCATTTCAACGGCAGCATGAGCTGGTTCCTGCGTGCGATGGGCGGCGTGCCGATTCCGGAAGAAACGTCGGGTGTGAGGGGGTTCAATGAAGCCTTCGACACCTTTCATAAGCGCGGCGAAAGCATCCTCGTATTCCCGGAAGCGGTGCGTTGGAACTGGTATCAGCCCATCCGTCCCTTCCGGAAAGGCGCATTTACCATGGCTTGGCGTTTCGGCGCTCCGCTTGTGCCGCTGGTGATTACCTACCGCGAGCGCAAGGGCCTCTACCGGCTCTTCGGACCGAAAAAGACCCCTTGCCTGACCATTCACGTCGGCGAACCGATTTTTATCGACAAGACGAATCCCCGCAAAGTGGAGGTGGAACGGCTGCGGGCCGAAGCGCACCGCCGCATGGAAGAAATGGCCGGTATCGTGGAGAATCCCTGGCCGGCCGTACCGGCTGACGAAGCGTAATCAGATCAGCGGGGCCCCCGGCCCTGTTATCTGCAGAAAATCCATTCCGACGGCCCGGGCTCCGGCGCCGTCGGTATCGTCTCTGTCCCCCACCATCAGGCATGCCTGCGGGGGGACATCCAGGAGCCGGGTCAGGCGCAGGAAGGATGCCGGGCTGGGCTTGAGCCCGCCCAGCGAGGGTGCGTCAGCGATGATATCGGCCCAGGCGGCGTCAAAGCCCAGGGCCTCCAGTTTTTCGGGGACGGCGCTGTAATCGGAAAATACCGCTGTCCTGACCCCTTCCGCCCGCAGCCGGGCAAAGGTCTCGCGCACCCAGGGGCGCAGCCGGTAGTGCCGGCGCAGCACCCGGGCCGTCACCGGCATGTAGGTGTCGCGGAACCAGGCCCGCAACCGCTCCTCCCCTGCGGGGAAAAGCAGGTGCGTCCGCATCTGGCGGAAAAGGGCGTCATAGAAGGCTTCTTCTGAACCGAAATCTTTGCCCATCAGGTCTTTACGGGCGCATCGGTCGGCCCGCAGCCAGGGCAGGTGCACCGTATCCGCCGCCACGACACGCAGCGGCAGACGGGTTTTATCATAGAGGGTTCCGTCCAGGTCGAATATGACGGCCCGGTGGTTCACTCCTTGATCAGGCGTTTGAACTTCTCGTGCCGGTACTCGTCCTGGAGCAGGAGGAGCATCTTGAACTGGCCGTCGCGGTAGCCTTCCTTGAGGCATTCGCGTTTGAACTGGCGGAAAGCGTTGGTCACCAGCCGGTGGGCGACCGGCATGCTGAGCCGGTGGGACGAGCGCTTGCTTTCGTATTCCACGTTGTGCTTCTGCAGGATGGCGTCCACGCGGGCATTGAACTCCTGCATCTTCTCCTCGCTGACGGCGGAGGGATTGATGAACTCGTAATAGAACTGGTATCCCAGGGTCTTCAGGTCGGCGAAACCCACGAAGAAACGGGTCTTCAGTCCCGTCTCGCGCTCGGCTTCCTGGACGGCTTTAATGAACTGACTCTCAGCCAGTTTCTCGCCCGTAATGGACACGATGCCGTTCACTTTCTGGACCATGTGTACCGTCGGGGTGGCGAAACGGACGGGCCCGGCTTCCACCAGGTCGTTCATGTTGTAGCGGTACAGGCCGGAGAACGTGGTCACGAAGGGACAGTAACGCTTGCCGGGCACCAGCTCATGGGGCAGGAGGAAATGGGGATTGGGCTTGCCGATTTCCGCCTCTTCGATGAATTCGTAGAAATGGAAATGGGG
Organism: uncultured Bacteroidia bacterium; assembly: GCA_902796555.1. Lineage (GTDB taxonomy): Bacteria > Bacteroidota > Bacteroidia > Bacteroidales > UBA932 > Cryptobacteroides. The sequence goes on along the minus strand of CADBPR010000071.1, from coordinate 29,560 downwards.
GAACAGCTGGGTGTCAATCGTATCGTCCAATACCACGCCGAAGCGGCACTCGGAACTGAAATAGCCCAGCTCCTGGTGGAAGATGTTTTCCGGGAAAATCTCCTTGAATTTGTCGATATAGACAGCGGTATTGCCGCATTTCCAGGTGCTCAGAATCTGGAGGTTGGGCCAATAGTGCCGCGGCAGGGGATGTCCGTACTGCTCCTTGAGCGCCCGCAGCTGCGCCGCGCGCCCGGGATTGGGATGCAGCATCGGAGCGAGTTCCTTGCGGATATCTGCACTCACCTCGAACTTGTCGGAGATTGTGCCGGCTTCGATGTCTGCGATATAGTCGTCGAAGAATTTTTCCGCATTGGCGAGCAGTTCCTGAATCGTGGACGGGTTGGGGGTTCCCACCATGGTGACATCCGTCTCGATGGCCATCCGCATCAGCACGTAGTAACGGGCGTTGTAATCTTCGATGTTATAGACGCAGGTTGGGTTGGAGAAGAGGGCCTTGATGAAAGGCGGGCAGTCGATGCGGGTCACGCCGGAGACGGAACCGAAAATGGTGCCGTCCGGAGCGTAGCCTTCAATCAGTTTTCCGACCACGGCCAGAATCTTGCCGGAAAATGCTTTCGGCCGCTGTTGAATGGAATTGTAAAGCCAGACGCGGGTCATCTTCCCATAGATATCCCGCAGGTATTTGGTGGAAATGGGAATCCATTTGGGCTCGGATGTCGTGCCGGAAGTCGTGGCGTACATGACGGGACGGCCCGGAATCAATACGCCGGGTTCACCGTGTTTCTGGCGTTCCACGTAGGGACGCAGGTCTTCGTAGGTGTTGGCAGGGACTTTCTCCCGGAAACGACGGTACAGTTCTGTATCGTCCTGCGCTTCTTGTATATATGAAAAATCGTGCTCCTTTCCGTATACCGTATTCTCGGCATAGCGCAAAACGGAACGCAAGGTCTTTTCTGCACTTTGGCGCGGATGCTTCAGGGCGTGATTCAGACGAATGGTCTCATATCCGCCGGCGACGCTGAGAAGGCTGTTTGCCAACAGCATGCTCTTCACATTCATGTGTTTCGGTTTAGTAACATGCAAATATAAGCATTTTCAAAAAATACGTATTCATCGGCTGGCGGAAATCCCCCGAAAAAGATGATAATCCTACCTGAAAGCCAGTAAAAGGAGGTCTATGAGCAGGGCGGCTAGCATAGGGATTCGTCATAGATTTCTCGCAGAACCGCAAGGGACCGGACGTTGACGGCCGATTCCGTATGGAACTCCAGGTAACGGAGAATGTCTTCGCAGATGCCGTTACGGACATCCCCGGAGAGGGGCAGCAGCAAGGCCTCGGAGAAGGACGCGTCCATGAGCCCCCGCAGCGCCGCGGCATGTTTGCCGGCGAAAGGCAGCATATCCTCAAAGGACGGCGAAAAGCCCAGGGCACTGCACAGGTCCAGCAGGAACAGCAGGTGGAAATTGCTGAAATCGCTCTCCAGGGCATCCAGGGTCAGAATCTGCCGCTGGCACCAGTCGAAGAGGCCTTCTTCCCGGGCTCCGTCTTTGATCACGCGGAACAGCACTTCGCTGAGGAAGAGGGTCATCGTATTCTTATACAGGTTGTTGCGGATGCCGCTCAAGGGGTGGCAGGAGCGGAACCCGTGGGCTGTCCAGAGGGTCGCCTTGGGGTTTTCCACCACCGTGGCTTCGAGCAGGTTCAGGGGCAGGAAAAGCGCCATCCTGGTCTTTTTTCCGACCCGTACCAGGAAACTCCGTCGCCCATAGGCCTGGCTCAAGGTATGCAGAACGATGGAGCTTTCCCCGAAACGCGTGTGGCTCAGGACAATCAGCTGGGTGGCGTTCTTCATCGGAGCGCAATCAAGGGGCGGGTCAGGGCCTCCTGCAGCTGTTTGTCATAGCGCAGACGGATCCGGATGCCGGCTTCCTGGAAATAATAACGGACGGCGATTTCCTCCTCAATCCAGGGCAGGATTTCGTCTTTTTTCAGCCGGAGGAACTGCTCCTTGTCCATATTGATGGCTTTGTCCAGGGCGTCCAGTTCGGCGGTCATCGCCTCGGCGACGCCGTCTTTTACGAGTTCCGCCCGCATCTGGTCGAACAGGGTCTTCGCAGAGGAGCGGTAGTCGAATTCCTTCCCTTTTGCGAACTGTACAAAGTCTTCATATTCAGTGAAATGGAAGTCCTCCACCGGCGGGATGGACGGATGCTCCGACAAGAATTTCAGGGTGTATTCCTTGATGATGCCGTTGACGACCAGGGAATAGATGAGCCGGCTGTATTCGGTCAGCGGCAGTTCCACGTCGGGGGTGATGCCGCCACCGTCCCGGACCGTCCGGCCGTGGGCGGTCTTGAAGGCTTTGGTCAGGGAATCGGGAATATGTCCGACACTGCCGTCTTCGTTCCGGTGGGCATAATCGATGGCCTGTACGCAGCGGCCGCTGGGGGTGTAGTATTTGGCGGTGGTTACCTTGATTTGTCCGTTATACGGCAGCGGGCGGATGCTCTGCACCAGGCCCTTGCCGTAGGTACGGCGGCCCATGATGGTGGCCCTGTCCATATCCTGCAGGGCGCCGGACACGATTTCGGAGGCAGAGGCGGAGGCGCCGTCCACCAGCACGATGATGGGGATGTCCAGGTCGACGGGGTCCAGCATCGTGCGCATTTCCTGCGCCGGAGAGGAAGCGCCCTTGGACGATACGACCAGGGAGCCCTTCGGCACAAAGAGGGATACAATCTGCACGGCTTCCTGCAACAGTCCGCCGCCGTTTCCGCGCAGGTCATAGACCAGGCGTTTCATCCCCTGTTTTTTGAGCCGGTTAAAGGCGGCACGGACGTCCCCGGAGACGTTTTCGGTAAATCCGGTCTGCAGGATATAACCGGTGCTGTCATTGAGCATTCCGGCATATTCCACGTCGGGCAGATGGATGCGCTGCCGGGTGACGGTCACTTCCTTCTCCTCGCCGGTCCGGACCTTTAAAATCTTGAATTTCACGGTCGTACCGGGTTTTCCTTTCATCCTGTCGCTGCAGGTTTTGGTGTCCAGCCCCCGGACCGACACACCGTCAATTTCGGTGATTCTGTCTCCGGCCTGGATGCCGGCACGGACCGCCGGAGAGTCCTGGTACGGCTCGTCGATGGTGACATAGCCGTCCGTATCAGGCTTGTAGATAATCGCTCCGATGCCGCCGTACGTTTTGGCAATCATCAGTTGCAGGTCCTCATTCTCCTCTTCGGGAATATAGACCGTATACGGGTCCAGTTCGGAAAGCATGGCGTCGATGCCGCGCAGCTGCATCCGATGGAGCGGCAGCGTGTCCACATAGGAACGGCTGAGCTCCTTGAGGATGGCATTGTTGATTTCGACCCACTGACCCAGTTTGAAATCTTTCGACTGTCCGGATGCCGTAACAGCCCCGATGAGGGCCAGGACGGCAACGATTATTGTTCTCTTTTTCATATCTCTGTTTCTACAGCGAAACAACAAAGATACAAAATTAATGCTATATCGCAATATCCGGAAAATCTTTCGTTTGTATCCTTCCGGGAGGTGCCATCAGGCTCCTTTCAGCGACGCCAGGGCATCGATACGCCGGGCAACGGCCGTCAGCGCAGGACCAGGTATCCGCCGCAGGGAACGGCGGCCTCGTTGAGTCCTTTCGCCAGACGCGGGGCCTTCACCGGCCGGCCGTACAAATCATAGGCTTCCACCTTACCGGGGCGGGCCGGCAGGTTCAGGAGCACATGGTCACTGCCGCTCGCATTCAAGACGTATACGGGCTTTCCGCCTTCCGGAACCCGGGCCATGACATTGTCCTGATAGATGCCCAGAATCGCCTCTTCGGCATTTCCGGCCTCGATGACCGGGTAACCTGCTTCCGGATGATACGGCTTGAAATAGCCTTTGAGCAGCGCCTCTTTGTGCTGCTGTGAAAAGTTCAGCCAATGCCGGATGAGGTCCCGGTGGGCCTGGGGAATCTCCCGGAGCATGACCGAATACTGGATGACCCCGAACATGGCGGACAGGATGGTCCGCGCGGCCTGCTCGGGCGATTCTTCCGGATTCCATTCTATCATGTCCGCATGGACGGCGACCCCCGGCGCTCCGAGCCGCAGGTTGCAGATGCCGATTCGGTTCTGCTGATGGTCTCCCGGGCAGTCGCCCACGCGGAACATGTTGCCGTAGCGGGCGATGGCCGGTCCGACATAGGACTGGCGGAATTCAATCAGCATGTCCGGCCGGATGGCCTGCAGGGCGTCCCGGATACCGGTCATCAGGGCATCCACGGCTGCCGGTACGGTCCGGATGTCGCGGCTGCCGAAGCCCTCGCGCAGGGCCGGATCGTCTCCGAACCAGGTGAAACTGTCGATGAAATCCAGTTTAAATCCGTCCAGCCCCCATTCCTTCGCGGCCTGTACATAGGTGTCAATCAAGAATTTGCGCACATCCGGGAAGCGCGGGTCCAGCACCGACGCCCGCAGGCCGGCATTGTGGTAGAGATATTTCCCTTGGAATCGTTCGAAATTGTCGCTCTCTTCCCCGATGAAGGGAACGCTGTACCACAGCATGTACCGGATGCCCATTTCGCGGACCCGTTTCACATGGGCGGGGAAGTCCGGGAAACGGTTGCGGGACACCTTCCAGTCCCCGCAGAAGGCATATCCCCGGTTGTTGTCGTCCGTCTGCCAGCCGTCGTCCACAATCAACGTCTTCATGCCCAGCCCGGCCGCCTGGCGGCACTCCTCCTCGATGGCCTGCTGCTCCACCTGCTGGTGGAACTGGTACCAGCTGGAGTACAGCGGCTCGTAGGCGGCATCGGGCACCCGGCAAGGGGTACAGCCGGCGGATTCACCCATCCACAAAGCTGCTTCCCGGATGCTCTCGGACCAGAATACATCCCGGCTGTCCAGGCAGATGCTTACCCGATACCGGCTGGCCGGGGCTTCTTTGACGGTGAAAAAGGTCAGTTTCCCGACAATCCGACACCCTTCTTCCCGCAGTCCCATGACGGCCTGCACGTCCCGGAATACTTCATCACAGGCAACGACCAGCCGGTTGGTGCTGTTGTCGTTGAAAAAGGCATACAGGGGCATGCCGACTGCCAGGTTGGTGCGCGCGCCGGCCGCCCAGTCGGGCTGGATGGCAAAGCGTGCGGAGCCGTTGACGGTCCACAGATGGTGGATATCCTGCTGCGGGACGGAGAACGAAAGCGAGAACTGCGGCGGTATTGCGGGCGTCTCCGTCTGCAGCGAAACGGTCAGGATTTCTTTTCCGTCCCGGTCCTGCAGGTCTGTCAGGAAGGACCATGTTCCCGGCGCATCGCAGTGCAAGGTGACATTCCCTGCCGCGCGGGTGGAGATGATCCGGTCTTTTCCGGCAGCGCTCAGGCCGGAGGCAGCCCACAAGGCCAGCAAGATGATGGAGATACGTTTCATAGTAATCTGATAAAGGTCTGGATTCGATAAAAATAGCGATTTCTGCCGGATTCGCCAAATCTTTCCCCCAATATTTCATACACTTCCGACAAAGGCCAAAGTGGCGGCGCTGATGCGGGCGCGGGTCACTTTGCGCAGGGCAGAATGACAGGCGGCCAGCGTGGCTCCGGTCGTAAACACGTCGTCAATCAACAGGATATGGCGGGCCGGAAGGGGACGGGCGGAAAAGGCTCCCTGCACGTTGGCCGCTTTTTCCGCTCCGTGGAGCCGGGTCTGCGTACGGGTGCGCCGCCGGCGCCGCAGAATCCGGTTCAGGCAGGGAACGCCCATTTCCGCCGCTACCGCCCGGGCGATGATTTCGGCCTGGTTGTAGCCCCGTCGCCAGCGGCGCAGCGGGTGCAGGGGGACCGGGAGGACGGCATCCACGTCGGCAAACAGGGGAGAACCGGCCAGCAGCCGTCCCAGCTCCCGGCCGAAATCCTGTCCGGCCTGGCGGTTGTGCCGGTATTTGACCGCCTGGGGGATTTGGCGGTAGCCCCCCTGGTAGAAAAACAAAGCCGCCGCCCGGGAATAGGGCTCGTATTCTGATAAATTTCTCTGAATCAGGGCATTGAACCGGTCGGCCATCGCATTGCGCGGCAAGGTCCACTGCCAGGTGCGCGGCAGGTCTTCCCGGCACCAGATGCACAGGTGGCGTTCCTTGCGCAGCAGACTCCTGCCGCAGACCAGACAGGTGCGCGGCAGAAACAAATCCCCCGTTGCCGTGATGATTTCCCTCGCCCGGAGGGAGAGGCCCATCAGCAGGCCATGCCTCCGCAGACGTTGATGACCTGTCCGCTCACATAGGACGCCAGGTCGCTGGCCAGGAAGAGCGCCACCTTGGCGACCTCCTCCACCGTACCGCCCCGGCGGAGCGGAATGGTCTTGATCCAGGCGGCGCGGACCTCCTCCGGCATGGCCGCCGTCATATCCGACAGGATGAAGCCAGGCGCGATGCAGTTGGCCCGGATGCCGCGCGGCCCCATTTCTTTGGCGATAGACTTCGCCAGCCCGATCAGGCCGGCCTTGGAAGCGGAATAATTGCATTGTCCGGCATTTCCGGCCTCGCCCACGACGGAGGACAAGTTGATGATGCTGCCGCCGCGCTGGCGTGCCATGACCGGCGTGACCGCGTGGGTGAAATTGAAGGCCGATTTGAGGTTGATATTCAGCACGTCGTCCCATTGCTGCTCGGTCATCCGCAGCATCAGGGTATCCCGCGTGATGCCGGCGTTGTTCACCAGGATGTCTATCCGGCCGAAATCCGCCAGAATCTGTTCCACCACCGCGTGGGCGGCGTCAAACGAAGATGCATCCGACACATAGGCCTTGACCCGGTGGCCCAGGGCTTCGATGGCCGCCACCGTATCCGCATTGACAACCAGGTCGGTAAAGGCGATGTCCGCGCCTTCGGCGGCATATTGCAGGGCGATGGCCTTGCCGATTCCTCTTGATGCGCCGGTAATCAGCGCTACTTTTCCGTCCAAAAGTCCCATAGCTTTCCGTTTATTTTATTCGCAAATTTACCTTGAATTGGTTATCTTTGCAAATGATAAACGAGAAAAAATGTCAGAAATCAAAGACAGCCGTTTGTGGGAGAGCGGAGAACTCAAAATAGACTGGGTCCGCCACCATATGCCCCTGCTCGCGGGGCTGGAAGAAGAATTTGCCCGTACCCGTCCTTTCGCGGGACTGCGGATTGCCCTTTCCGTCCATCTGGAGGCCAAGACCGCCCATCTGTGCGAAGTGCTGGCCCGGGGCGGAGCCGAAATGTACGTGACCGGCAGCAACCCCTTGTCCACCCAGGACGACGTGGCCGCCGCACTGGACCATCAGGGCATGCATGTGTTCGCCCTGCATGGCGCCAGTCCCGAGGAGTATGAACGCGGCATCCGCCGGGTCATCGAAGCGGCGCCCCATCTGATTATCGACGACGGGGGCGACCTGGTCCACATGATTCATTCGGAATACAAAGAACTGATTCCCAATGTGATAGGCGGATGCGAAGAGACGACGACCGGCATCCTGCGCCTCCGGGCGATGGACCGCGCCGGGGCCCTGCAGTTCCCGATGATGCTGGTGAACGATGCGGCCTGCAAGCATTTCTTCGACAACCGCTACGGTACCGGCCAGTCCGTCTGGGACGGCATCAACCGCACGACCAACCTGATTGTGGCCGGGAAGACCGTGGTCGTAGCCGGCTACGGCTGGTGCGGAAAAGGCGTCGCCATGCGGGCGAAGGGTCTGGGAGCCCGGGTCATCGTCACGGAAATCGACCCGGTACGGGCGCTGGAGGCCGTCATGGACGGGTTCCGGGTGCAGACCATGGAAGAGGCGGCTGCCGAAGGCGATATCTTCGTCACGGTCACCGGCTGTGCCGACGTCATCGGACCGGCGCATTTCCTGCGGATGAAAGACGGCGCCATCTGCTGCAACGCTGGCCATTTCGACGTGGAAGTGAATGTGGCCGCGCTGGCTCAAATGGCGGTTTCCGACCGGGTGGCCCGCCAGAATATCCGGGCCTATACCCTGGCGAACGGCCGGACGGTCTATGTCATCGCCGAAGGACGTCTGGTGAACCTGGCGGCAGGTGACGGCCACCCTGCCGAAATCATGGACATGTCCTTTGCCATCCAGGCGCTGAGCGCCCGCTGGCTTACCGAACACCGCGGCACCCTGCAGACAGGTCCGGGTGCCATGCTGTTGAATGTCCCGGAAGAGATTGACCGGGAAGTCGCCGAGCGGAAACTGGCCGATTGGGGGGTCTCCATCGACCGTCTGACCCCGCAGCAGTACCGTTATCTGTATGGAGCGTAGCGTATGAAAATCATTCCTGTTTATGCCTGGACCAAAAGTGTGGTCCATATCGAACACAGCGGCAAAAAATTCCGCAAACAACCCTGGGCCCAGGGGGTGATTCTGCTGGTCTGCGTGGCCGTCGCCATGCTGCTGGCCAACCTGCCCTGGACCAAGGAAGCCTACCATGAAATCCTGGAGACCAGCCTGGCCTTTACGGTGACCACGCCGGACGGCGGCGGCATTACCTTCCCCCGGGATATGACCGTGGAGAAATTCATCAACGATATCCTGATGGTGATTTTCTTCTTCACCGTCGGCCTGGAAATCAAGCGCGAAGTGGCCTTCGGTGAGCTCAGCAGCCCCAAAAAGGCCATTCTGCCGGTCATCGCGGCATTCGGCGGCGTGGTCGTTCCGGCTTTGATTTATACCCTGGTCAACCACGGTACGGCCGCGGCATCCGGCTGGGGCATTCCGACCGCCACCGACATCGCCTTCGCCGTGGGCATCCTCTCCATCCTGGGAGACCGGGTTCCCGTCTCCCTGAAGGTGTTCCTGACGGCCCTGGCCATCGCGGATGACCTGATTGCCATCCTGGTGGTCGCCCTGTTCTATGGCGGGACCATCAATGTCACCCTCCTGCTGGGCGCCCTGCTGGTCATCATCCTCATTTCCCTGATGAACAAACTGCACGAGAAACGGCCGATTGCCTATATCCTGCCCTCCATCGTGCTCTGGGTGCTCTTCTACTATGCCGGTATCCATGCCACCATGGCCGGCGTGGTGATGGCCTTCCTGATTCCGGCCAAGCCCCGTTATACCCGCGAGTATTATTATCACAAACGCGACTACTACCGCCACAAGTTGGAGGAGTACGACAGCATCGAGGAGCCGGGCGGTTTCCCCAACGGTCCGCAGCGCCATGTCCTGCGCAAACTGAGTGAGACGTCCCGCAACCTCATCAGCATGAGCTATGCCCAGGAACACGCGCTCAGCCCCTGGGTCAACTTCGTCATCATGCCCCTCTTCGCCCTGGCGAACGCCGGCGTGGAAATTACGGACCCGTCCTATTTCAACGTTTTCCAGTATGTGCCCCAGGTCGGCAGCGTCAGCATGGGTGTCTTCCTCGGCCTGCTGATTGGCAAACCCATCGGCATCACCCTGGCCAGTTTCCTGGCCATCAAGACGAAGGTCGGGGCCATGCCGGACAAGGCTTCCTGGCCGATGCTCTTCGCTGTGGCCTGCCTGGGCGGTATCGGCTTTACCATGTCCATTTTCGTGGACACCCTTTCCTTTGGCGACCAACTGCCCGCCCTGACGGCCCAGCTTCGCGATATGGGTAAAATTGCCGTTCTGCTGGGGTCCCTGTGTTCCGGTATCTTCGGCAGCATATTGATAACCCTTGTAAACAAGAAACAGTCTTAGATTCCACTATGTTTTCGAAAGAAGTCTATATCCGCAGGCGGGAAACCCTGCGCGAAAAACTGGCAGCGGAAGGCTGCCGCGGCATCGTTCTTTTCCTCGGCAACGCCGAGGCCCCGGCCCAGTACAAGGACAATTGTTACAAATGGCGTCAGGACAGTACCTGGCTGTATTATTTCGGTTTGGACGACCCGATGTACGCCGCCATCCTGGACCTGGATGCCGGTACGGAAACCGTGTATGCGGACGATGTGGAAATCGGGGACATCATCTGGATGGGTCCTCAGCCGACGGTCCGTTCCAAGGCCGAATCGGTCGGGGTGGCGGCCAGTGCACCGTATGCTGATGTCGACCGGGCTGTCAAAGCGGCTGTCGCAGCTGGCCGCACGGTCCACTATATCAATCCTTCCCGCTATTTCAACCAGATGCGGCTCAAAGAGATGCTGGGCTCCTGCACAGCTCCGTCGCTGCCGCTGACCCGGGCCATTGTTTCGATGCGCCTGGTCAAGGAGGAGATTGAAATCGCCGCCATCGACGACGCCTGCGCCCTGGGTTATGAGATGCACAGTGTGGCCCGCGACAGCATCCGTCCCGGTATCATCGAGCAGGAAATCGTCGGAAAAATGGAAGGCGTCACCCTGTCCAAGGGCTGGGGCGTGTCCTTCCCGACCATCCTCACCCAGCATGGCGAGACCCTTCATAACCACCTGCATGACAAGGTGATAGAGCCCGGAAAACTAATGGTAATCGACGCCGGCGCCGAGAGCAATCTCCATTACGCCTCCGATTTTACCCGCACCTATCCGACCTCCGGCACTTATACCCGGAAGCAGCGTGAGGTTTATCAGATTGTTTACGACTGCAACGAGCTGGCTTTCAACCTGGCCCGCCCGGGTATCACCTATCGCGAAGTTCATCTGGCCACGGCGCGCAAGATGCTGGAAGGCCTGTCCGCCCTGGGCCTGGTCCACGGCGACTTGGACACGATGGTGGCCGAAGGCATCGCCGGCCTGTTCCAGCCGCACGGACTGGGCCACAACATGGGCCTGGACGTTCATGATATGGAAGACCTGGGCGAGGACCTGGTGGGCTACGACCCGGACCAGACCCGTTCCCGGCAGTTGGGCCTGGGCAGCCTGCGGATGGCACGCCGCCTGGTTCCCGGCCATGTGATTACGGATGAACCCGGTATCTATTTTATTCCGGCCCTGATTGAGAAGTGGAAGGAAGAAGGCACGGGCCGCGGCTTTGTCAATTTCTCCAAACTGGCTTCTTACTATGACTTCGGCGGCATCCGCATCGAGGATGACCTGTTGATTACCCCGGACGGCGCCCGCCGGCTGGGCCCGCAGCGTCTGCCCGCCAGTCCGGACGAGGTCGAAACCGCTATGGCAAAACGATGAATACGTTCTTTGTTGTGGTCGCCGTCATTCTCGGTGTGCTCGGCATCATCGGGAGTGTCGCGCCGGCCTTGCCCGGCCCGCCGTTGAGCTGGCTGGGGCTGTTGCTGATGTATTTCTTCGGCGGAACCAACCCGGCCGGTGAGCCGCTGTCCCTGACCCTGCTGTTCGTCTGGCTGGGCATCACCACCCTGGTGACCGTGCTGGACTATGTCATCCCGATTTGGTTCACCAAGTTTACCGGTGGCAGCAAGTATGCCGGCTGGGGTGCGATGATCGGGCTGTTCGTCGGCCTGATTGTGCCGCCCCTGGGCATCATCCTGGGGTCCCTGCTGGGTGCCTTCGTGGCGGAATTCTTTATTGCTGAAAAAGGCGCCACAGCGTCTTTGAAATCCGCTTTCGGCGCCTTCCTGGGCTTCCTTTTTACCACCGGCATCAAACTGATTGCCGCCGGCCTGATGCTCTATTACATCATTGTGTACATTTAAACCCGTTCTCAGAGTTTGCTGATCCGGGCCTTCAGCCGGCGGACGAGCGACAACGCCACCTGGTCCAGCGGGGTTTCGGCCGGCGAAACGGCATGCAGCCCGAGGGCGAAAAGATTCATCGGCTGGGCCATATCCTTGACACGGGACAGGTCCAGTTGAAGGGTCTGTTCCCGTTCTTGCAGCCGCTTGCGGATTTCCAGACGGGCCTCCTCCAGCTCCTGGAGGTTGCGGATGTTATTCATCTTTCGCATCTTTCTCAAAGAATAATCCGGTGAACATTTTCACGAATCCATTGACAAACAGCTTCTTCCGTAGCAGGAAAAGCACGAGGGTGACCAGCAGGAACACCCCGCTCACGATAAAGGCTCCGGCCGCATAGCTGTCCAGCCATTGTCCCAACAGCAGGATGCAGCCGAAGGCCAGGGCGAGCAGGACAATGGAAAGCGTGAACAGAATCAGAATCATGGACAGCAGATGATTCAAGGCGACGGACAGTCCCTTGGTCGTCGTGAGCTTCAGCTCATCTGTCTTCAGATCCACGTAAGCCTTGGCATCCCCGGCCAGGTGCTCGACGGGTTTCAGATACGGGTCCATCCTCAGGCCTGTTCGTCCACCGTTTCTTCCTCGCCCGCAGAAAGGGCCTTTTCCAGTTTGTCCAGCTGCTCGAGAATCTTGCTCTTGACATCGTCCTTCAGGCTGCCGGCCTGTTCGGACACGGTCTTCTTCAACGCGTTCATCTCGCGGCGGGCATAACGCGCACGGACATGGACGTCATGGGCTACGTCACCGGCGATGTCTTTGGCCTCATCGTAACCTTCTTCTGCGGCCTTCTTGAGTTTTTCGCGGGTCTCATTGCCCGGTGCGGGCGCGAAAAGAATACCGAGCACGGTGCCAGCTGCGGCTCCGGCCAGGAAAGAAAGGAATGATTCTGCTTTCATATTGCAAGGTTTTTTAAGATTCAACGGTTTCAAAGATAGTAAAAAAACGGATTACTTCGCACCCTTTTCGCTGAAAACGCCGGAAGTGTCCCGGAATCGGGCTTTTTACAGCACTTGTGGCCGGGAGAGTGGCAGGCGGGCTTCAGACGGAGCGGCGGTAGATGTCGCGGATGACCAGGCCGGAGAGGGTGAAGCCGAAGAGGGCGGTAATGGGGGCGATGGAGCCGTTGAGGGCGTTTTTGCCGTGTCCCGGGTCGGTTTCCGCGGTCTGGTCCCCGCCCGTCACGTCACAGCTGCTACCGGTTCCCGCCGGCACTCCGCCGTTAACGCCGCTGCCGCGGTTGGGCAGAACCTCTTCGCTGTAGACGCAGAGGAAGGGTTTAGCGGGCAGTACGCCGCCCTGGCGGATGCGCTTGCGGAGCATGGACCCCAGCGGACAGCCCCGCACGGAGAAAAACTCCGCCACCCGCACCTGGGTGGGGTCCACCTTGAGGGCGGCGCCCATCGAGGAAAAGAAGGTGGCCCGCGATGCGGATGCGTGAAGAATCAGGGCGATTTTGTCCTTGAGCGCATCGATACAGTCGATGACATAATCGTAGGCGTCCAGGTCGAAGGCGCCGGCGGTTTCGCGGGAATACAGTTCCTGGCGGGCGGTGATGCGGGCGTCCGGGTTGATGCGGAGCAGGTGCTCCTTCAACGCATCCACCTTCACCTGCCCGATTGTGTCCACCGTGGCCATCAGCTGCCGGTTGACATTGCTGGGCGCTATCCGGTCCGAATCCACCAGGGTGAGGTCTTCTACCCCGGATCGGACCAGCCCCTCGGCGCACCAACTGCCGACTCCGCCCACGCCGAAGAGGATAATCTTCGCGGAGCGGAGCCGATGGAATACGTCCTGGCCCAGCAGCAGCCGGGTACGGGCGTGTATGTCAGGAGCAGCCACGTCAGACCGTCAGGATATCCTTTTCCTTGGCGGCGATGACGGCATCGACTTCCTTGATGTTCTTGTCGGTGACTTTCTGGATTTCGTCCTCGCCTTCTTTCTGGGCGTCTTCGGTCAGCTCACCTGCCTTCTGGGCCTTTTTGAGCTGCTCCACACCGTCGCGGCGGGCGTTGCGGACGATGACCTTGGTGTTCTCGCCGGCGGCTTTCGCGCGCTTGATCAGTTCCTTGCGGCGCTCCTCGGTGAGGGCGGGCACCATGCAACGGATGATTTCGCCGTTGTTGGACGGGGTGAATCCCAGGTTGGCATCCAGGATGGCCTTTTCAATCTTGGAAATCAGGTTGCGCTCCCAGGGCTGGATGGCCAGGGTCTTGGCATCCGGCGTGGTGATGGAAGCGACCTGTGCGAGAGGTGTCTGCGTGCCGTAATAATCCACGGTCACACCGTTGAAAATGGACGGATTGGCCTTGCCTACGCGATAGGTCTTCAGGTCTTCCTCCAGGAAGGCGACCGCATCTTTCATCTTTTTATCGATGGCGGTTACGATGTTTTTGGCATTCTCGGGTAACATAGTCTTATTGTTTATTATTTATGTACGAGGGTGCCCACCTTCTTACCCTCAAGCAGGCGGGTCAGGTTGCCTTTGGCATTCATGTCGAATACGATGACGGGCATGTCGCCGTCCGAGCAGAGGGCGAAGGCCGTCTGGTCCATCACGCGCAGATGACGGCTGAGGGCCTCGTCAAAGGTCAGCTCATCGTATTTTACGGCCGTCGGGTCCTTTTCCGGGTCGGCCGTATACACGCCGTCCACGCGGGTGCCTTTCAGCAAAGCGTCCGCACCGATTTCCAGGGCACGGAGTGCCGCACCGGAATCGGTGGTGAAGAAGGGATTGCCGGTACCTCCGGAAATGAGGGCGACACCGCCGCGCTCCAGCACCTTCACGGCATCGTCGCGCATGTAATACTTGGCGACCGGTTCCATCGGGGTAGCCGTAAACACCTGCGCATCAACACCTTGGTCTTTGATAAACATAGACAGTGCGAGCGAATTGATAACGGTGGCCAGCATGCCCATCTTGTCTCCGTCCACCCGGTCAAATCCTTTTCCGACGCCCTGGAGGCCCCGGAAAATATTCCCGCCGCCATTGACGATGGCTATCTGCAGACCGGCCTTGGCCGCTGCGGCAATTTCTTCGGCATAGGCCTGCAAACTGGCCGTATCCAGGCCTTTGCCCTGCGGGCCGCCCAGGCTTTCGCCGCTCAATTTCAACAAAACGCGCTTGTACATAGACTCTTCTTTGATGCAATTCGTCAACAAATTTCGTGAAATATTATGAAACTTGCAAAAATCCGCGTATATTTGTCTTCTGAAAACTTTTAAAAAGACCATATGGCAAACTTTTTTACATCTTCCATCGGCCGCAAATTCATCCAGAGCATCAGCGGTGCGTTCCTGATTATTTTCCTGATGCTTCATATGACCATCAATTTCTTCTCGGTCATTGATTCGTTCAAAGGAACTTTCGGCGCTCCTGACGGCCTGTTCCAGCTCGGCTGCGACTTCATGGCCCTGCCCGTCGTGACAATCATGGTGCCGGTGCTGGCCCTCGGATTTTTGATTCATATCCTTTACGGTATCTATCTGACCGTCGTGAACCTCAAGGCCCGCGGCGGCATCAAACGCTACGAATCCGGCAGCAAGAGCAAAGCTGACTCCTGGAGCTCCCGCAACATGGTGGTCCTCGGCCTGGTCATCCTGGGCCTGCTGTTTTTCCACCTGACCCACTTCTGGGCCAAAATGCAGCTGCAGGAATTCATCAGTGAAGAAGCATGGAATCCGTATCTGTTGATTCTCAAGACCTTCCAGAGCCCGGTCTTCCTCTGCGTCTACCTGCTTTGGTTCGTTGCCCTCTGGCTCCACCTCAACCATGGCTTCTGGTCCATGTTCCAGAGCATCGGTTGGAACAACCAGATTTGGCTCAAGCGGCTCAAGGTAATCGGTATCATCTTCTCCACGCTGATTTGCCTGGGCTTCGCCTGTGTGGCTGTCAACGGTTACATCGAGGCGCACTGCACGACGGCTTCCGCCCAGTACGTACAGCCTCTTTTGGACCAAATTGCGGCCATGAAGTAAAAAAATGCGAAAAGCGCTTGTTTGTTTCATGAGAATTTTCCAACTTTGCTTCTGCAATGAAAAAGATGAATGCAAATAACTTCTGGTGGTGGTGCACTTATAGTCCCAAGCTGTAAGGCATCCCGTTGTAGTATTTTGCAGGCAAGATATACAGGTGATTCGCTTACAGCGCGTCACCTGTTTTTTTTGAATAATCAATTTATCAAATAGCAGTTATGAAACAGAAGAAATTCATGCTCCCCGAGAGCGAAATTCCCCAGGCATGGTTCAACATGCAGGCAGTCATGCCCAACAAACCGCTCCCCATCCTCAATCCGGCCACCCGTGAACCGCTGACCGCACAGGACCTCTATCCCATCTTCTGTGAGGAATGTGCCAACCAGGAACTCAATGTCACGGACGAATGGATTCCCATCCCCGAGGAGGTTCGCGAGGCTTATGCTTCCTACCGTTGCACCCCGCTCGTACGTGCCTATGACCTGGAGAAGGCCCTCGGTACCCCGGCCCACATCTATTTCAAGAACGAGAGTGTATCCCCGGCCGGTTCCCACAAATTGAATTCCGCCCTGGCCCAGGCCTACTATGCCAAGAAGCAGGGTATCACCAATATCACCACCGAGACCGGTGCCGGCCAGTGGGGCGGCGCCCTGTCCTACGCCTGCAAGAAATTCGGTATCGAATGTGCGGTGTATATGGTCAAAATCAGCTACAACCAGAAGCCTTACCGCAGGTCCATCATGAACACCTTCGGGGCTACCATTACCCCGTCTCCGTCCATGTCCACCCGTGCCGGCAAGGATATCATCACGAAGAATCCCAATGACAACGGATCCCTGGGCTGCGCCATCTCGGAAGCCATCGAACTGGCCGTTTCCACCCCGAACTGCAAGTATGCCCTCGGCTCCGTGCTGAACCATGTGTGCCTGCACCAGACCGTTATCGGACTCGAGGCTGAAAAGCAGATGGCGATGGCCGGCGAGTATCCCGATGTGGTCATCGGCTGCTTCGGCGGCGGTTCCAACTTCAGCGGTATCGCCTATCCGTTCATGCGCCACAATATCCGGGAAGGCAAGAAGACCCGTTTCATTGCTGCTGAACCCGCTTCCTGCCCGAAACTGACCCGCGGCGTATTCGAGTACGACTTCGGCGACGAGGCCGGCATGACCCCGCTGCTGCCGATGTATACGCTCGGCCATACCTTCAAACCGGCCAGCATCCATGCCGGCGGTCTCCGTTATCATGGTGCGGGCGTGATTCTGTCCCAGCTGATGAAAGACGGGCTGATGGAGGCGGTCGATATCGAGCAGACAGAGTCCTTCAAGTCCGGTGTCCTTTTTGCCCGTACGGAAGGCATCATCCCTGCTCCGGAAAGCTGCCATGCCATCGCAGCCACCATCCGCGAGGCCCTCAAGTGCAAGGAGACCGGCGAGGAGAAGGTGATTCTGTTCAACCTTTCCGGCCATGGCTTCGTGGATATGAGCGCCTACGACCAGTACTTCGGCGGAAGCATCGTGGACTTCCACATCAGCGACGAGGAGCTGGCCAAGTTCCGCCAGAGCGCCGATTCGCTGAATCAATAAGATTCCGTCCTGGATTTCCTTAGAGGCCGGTCCGAAGCCGTTCGGGCCGGCCTCTTCGCGAAAAACCGCAGAATACCTTGTCCGATAGCGATTAATACCGTATATTTGCGTAAACCTTCGGAATTATGGCAGCAAAAAACCAGAAAGCGCCAGCAGCATCTGTGCGCAAAATCGATACCTTCCTCGGGAAGACCCTCTCTGTCGGCAAGATTCAATTCACGGTGCTGGACCTTTGTTTCGTCATCGTCCTATGTCTCTTTGCATTCGCGGCCCGGTGGTACCTCTATCCGCTGCAATCCGGTGATTACAAGGGATTCCTGTCCCGCTGGATGCAGAAAATCCAGCAGATGGGCGCATTTACATCCCTGGGCGTGGAAATTTCCAATTATACGTCGCCCTACATGTACCTGATGTGCCTGGTGTCGGGTTTCAGCAACAGCCTCTATGCCTTGAAGACCGTGTCGGTCGTTTTCGACTACTTCGGCGCTTTCTGTATGTTCCTGCTGGTGCATCAGCTCACGGGAAGCACCCGTAAAGGCATCCTGGGCATGGCCTGCGTACTGCTCTGTCCTACCGTCATCCTCAACAGCGCCTGGTGGTGCCAGTGTGACATGATTTATGTCTCTTTCATTCTGCTGGCCCTGTATTTCCTGTTCAAAGACAACAGCGCGGCCTGTTTCCTGCTGCTGGGCGTCGCCTTTTCTTTCAAGGTGCAGACGGTGTTCATCCTGCCGCTGGTGGTTATTCTGTGGCTGAAAAACAAGACGGTCAACATCTGGCACCTGCTGCTGATTCCGCTGATGTTCGTGGTGCTGCATATCCCGGCCATGATTGCCGGACGGCCGTTGAGCCAGCTGATTTCGGTCTATTTCGGCCAGGCCGGCATCTACCCTTGGGGTACGCTCAAATTCCCGAATCTGTACGAGTTCCTGGACGAGACCATGAAGCACAAGCACCATATGCAAGAAGTGGGGCAGTTCGGTGTGCCGCTGGCGATTATGCTGCTGGGAACCCTGGCCTGGTATGTTGCAAGCAAACGTTTCAAAATAACGGATACCTTTATCGTGACGCTGGCGCTGTTCTCCGTTTCCCTGGCACTCTATACGCTGCCGCATATGCATGAACGTTATGGCTATCTGGTGGATATGCTGGTCATCGTCTATGCCCTGCAGCGGCCCGAAAAAACGTGGGTCGCCGTGTGTTATATCCTCATTTCGCTGATAACGTATATGCCTTTCCTGGTGGGGGCTTACGTGTTGCCGTTCCCTTTCCTGGCGGCCGTGCTGCTGGCGCTGGACGTATATGTAGGCTATGACTTGTACAGGCAGATGAATATTCCCCAGGAGAATGCGCCGGTTCTGCAGCCCGGCCGTTCGAAATAGCCTACACCCCGTAAACGGTGGCTGTTTCAGTCAGGGGCGTATCGCCCCAGCGGTCCGCAATGTAGTCGAGGGTGGCGCGGATTTCATCCGGGTCGGTGGAGGTGACCAGGCGGATACGGGTCTCTTTAAAGTCCGGCAGTCCTTTGAAATAGCAGCTCAGGTGGCGGCGCATTTCGAAAATGCCGCGTACCGGACCTTTCAAGTCCAGGGATAGCTGCAGGTGGCGTTTGGCCAGGGTTACGCGTTCCGGAACAGACAGGGGAGGCAACTGTTCGCCGGTGTCCAGGAAATGCCGGATTTCCCGGAAAATCCAAGGGTGGCCGAACGAGGCCCGTCCGACCATGATGCCGTCCACGCCGTAGCGGTCAAAGGCTTCGCGGGCCCGAACGGCGCTCGTAATATCGCCGTTTCCGATAATCGGGATATGCATGCGCGGATTGGCCTTGACGGCCCCGATGAGGGACCAGTCCGCTTCGCCGCGATACATCTGGCAGCGGGTCCGCCCATGGATGGTAAGCGCCTGGATGCCGGCATCTTGCAAGCGTTCAGCCAGTTCTACGATAATCTTGCTGTTGTCATCCCAACCCAGACGGGTCTTCACCGTAACCGGCTTACCGACGGCGTCGACGACGGCCCGGGTGATGGCCACCATTTTGTCTGGTTCGCGCATCATGCCGCTGCCGGCTCCCCGGCCTGCGATTTTGTTGACCGGACAGCCGAAATTGATGTCGATGATGTCGGCTCCGTGGCCACCGGCCAGTTCTGCTGCCCGGTCCGCCATGCGGGCAGCGTCCACCATGGCCTCTGGAATGTTTCCGTAAATCTGGATGGCGACGGGGGCTTCTTCTTCCAGCGTCCGCATCTTGGCGATGGCTTTAGCGGCATCCCGAATCAGGCCGTCCGACGAGATGAATTCCGTGTAGACCATGGCGGCACCGGATTCGCGGCACAATATCCGGAAGGACGCGTCGGTAACGTCCTCCATCGGCGCCAGCACCACCGGTCGCTGTCCCAAGTCTATGTTTCCGATTATCATTTCAAATGGCAAAGTTAGCAATTATTGTTATTTTCATTTGTTTATAATCAGAAAACTGTATAACTTTGTTGGTAACTACTGAAACACGCTAAAACTAATATAAATATATATGAAAAAGATTTTTCTGACATTTGTCGTGCTTCTGGCAGCCTTTGCATGTTCAAAGATGTCCATTAACGAAAAGGCTGATTCTCAATTATTTGACAAAGATACTGATGATTGTTCATTCCGCGTTACTAGAGATGGTTTGCGTCAATATCTTCAGGTCTACAAAGGATATGAACTAACTAAGGCTCTTGATAAAGTAACAATAGAGCCTTTTATCTTTGAATCAGATACAGTTTTTTATCTGATTAATTATGACGAAGGCTGGGAATTGCTTTCTGCAGATAAAAGGACTCCGAAAGTACTGATGAAATGCTTATCCGGCTCAATTAGCATACAGGATTTGTATTTCAATGAGGCAGAGTCTGATTATCTTACTTCAATGGCGCGTAACATTAAATCCTTGAGGTCGTTGGATGGAGATTCTTCTGTATCTTATAATGACAGTCAGAACGCCCGTGAAGAACTGCGTTCAGTAACTGTGGAAGAGCAAGATCATCTACTTGTAACAAAATGGGGACAAAGCTCACCATGGAATATTTATGCTCCTTACACAGATTCTAACATGACTACCCATTGTCGTACAGGATGTGTTATGGTTGCAGCTGCTCAGTTGTTATACTATCTTCATTTCAAAATAGGTCAGCCCGCTAAGACCTACGGGTATTTCAGTGCGTCGGACTCATATATCCCGGATGGGGCCTCTTATTTGGTGCTGGGCCTGTCCGATATCTTTTATACCCAATCTAGCATGCAGAATATCTGGTCTCAAATGCGATTGACACAATCAGGGACAGGGAGCGCCACATATGTTTCGGCTTTAATGGTTCGGTTAGGATACCTATTTCAAGCACATTATATGACAACTGGAACATCCTCTGCCCTATATAAGACAACTCAAGTTTTTGATTCAAATTTTGGTATTTCAAGTCAAAAAACATACACCAGTAGTCAATTCAAAACCATCTTATATAATCAGATTATGAACAGACAGATGCCGGTAGGTGCGGGCTTGATTGGACATGCAGTTGTAATAGACGGGTTCCGAAGAGAAACGGCTGTCCTCGATGCGTATCCTCTTTCATCGGAGGCGGGAAATTCGGACAATGCACAACCGGAAAGAACCACTACTGTAACGGATTATGTTGCAGTTAATTGGGGGTGGAACGGAACAGGCGATGCCAGCGGAGGTAGCACGATATGGTATAATATGGATAGTACATGGTATGTCGGTGGAAACTCCTATAGCTCTATTAATTATTTAGTTTATAATTTCCAGTTCCAATGTAAAAAATAATCATTATGAAAAAGTACGTATTTGCCACCTTAATCACAGGGGTTTTGGTGTCTTGTCAGCCTGCAAAGAATGATACTCCGATTACTGAAACTTGGAAGAATTATGAGATGCTGAGATATGAGACTGCTCCCGTTTTAACCAAGTCCCAGGAAGATATTCTGGCGTCATGCAATCAGTATGGCTTTTCGTTAGCAAGAAAGCAACTGGCCAAAACAGGGGAAAGTTTCGTATATTCTCCGATGAGCGGAACATTTTTACTTGGTATGCTGGCCAGTGGGACGGCTGGAAAGACAATAGAAGAAATCTATCAGGCTATTGGTATAAAAGATGCGACATCTGATAAATTAGACCAGTTTTGTCTTGACATGGAGGCGATTGCTTCCCAATCTAAGGAAGTGTCTTTTAGGGTTGCGAATGCCGTAGTAGTTGATAATCAGTATCAATTATTGGACACTTATATCAAGCGGGCCCGGGAGCACTATGAATCGTTGGTAGTCAATCTGGACTTCTCTGACGCTGAAAATACGCTGGATTATATCAATGGCTGGGTGTCGGACCAAACGGAATCGTTCATTCCCAAAATGCTGGAAAGGTTGGATCCGCAAGCGTTTGCATATGTTGTTAATGCTCTTTATTTCAAAGGGCTATGGGAAACTCCCTTCCTGCCAGAGTATACGACTACAAGTGATTTTTATGGTGATACAGGCAAGCGTCTCGTCCCTACTATGCAGGCTGTTGAAAGTTTCGCATATGCCAGAACGAATATGGCCCAATCCGTGTGCCTCCCTTACAGAGGCGGATATGCCATGCGTATTCTTTTGCCTGCTGAAGGGAACGATTTGAATACCCTGTTAAATGAACTGAGCAATGATTCCTGGACACGTCAAGTGAAAGCGGAAAAGGTTGCCAGTGTTGCCATCAGTCTTCCAAAGTTTAAAGTTTCCTCTAAAACTGATTTTCGGGATATCCTTCCTACGCTTGGAATCTCGTCCATATTTAGACCCGGTGCGGACTTTTCAAGAATGTCGGACATGGGTATTGTGGTTAACGAAATGTTCCAGAAAGCAGAGATAGAGGTTAATGAGAATGGAACTGAAGCCGCGGCTGCCAGTGCTGCTTCTTTGGTAGAAACAGCAGAGCCTGTTGACGCTATTGAATTTAGGGCTGACCATCCTTTTCTCTTCGTTATTACACACGAGGAGACGGGCGCAGTTGTTTTCATAGGGACGATTCGTTAGCAATTATTTTCCCGCCGGGGTACAACGTTACGGATTTTTCCTTATCTTTGTAACTGCTATGAGAAAGAACGCTCGATACTACGCTTTTGGCTTTGATTACTACTTTTATCAGAAACGGTAAAAGTCCGGGCATTGCGTGTATAGGTGTATATAGGCCGTCCGGATGTTTCGGGCGGCTTTTTTTTATCAAACGAACGAATATGACACGAGTAGCCATACAAGGATTTTCCGGTTGCTTCCATGAGGAGGCGGCCCGGCGTTTCTACGGGCAGGCTGACATCGTGGAATGCGCCACCTTCGCCGAAGAATTCCAGGCCCTGGAGGGCGGTGCCGCTGATGCCGTGGTCATGGCCATTGAAAACACCATCTCCGGTGGTCTGATTCCCAATTTCGACCTGCTCCGCCAGCATCCGGTCCGTATCAAAGGCGAGGTGTACCTGCCCATTCACCAGAATCTGATGGCCCTTCCGGGGCAGCGGCTGGAAGATATCCGGGAGGTCCGTACCCACTATATGGCCATCAATCAGACCCGTGCGTTTTTCGAAAAAGAATGTCCCTGGATCAAGATGGTCGAGTCCGAAGATACGGCAAAGAGTGCGGCGGAAGTAGCCCGGGAAGGGCTTCGGGGCGTCGGCGCCGTCGGTTCCGTCGTCGCGGCTGAACGCTATGGACTGGAAATTTTGCGGACGAGTATCGAGACGTATAAACAGAATTTTACCCGTTTCCTAATTTTGGACGACGCTATCGACGTTCCCGAGGCGCAGCGCACGAAGGCCTCGCTTTGCTTTACCTTGCCGCACAAACCCGGTTCGTTGGCCCATATCCTTACCATCCTGTCCTTTTATGACATGAACCTCACTCGTATCCAGTCCCTTCCGATTCCGGGTCGGGAATGGCAGTATTTCTTTTATGCCGACATCAAATTTGACGATTATCCGCGCTTTACCCAGGCGCTCTCGGCGGTGCGTCCTTTGATTGAGGATTTGACCGTACTGGGAGAATATCCATCTGAAATTTAGTCATTATGATAATACAACCCGCCATCCGGACCCAAAGCGTCCGGCCTTATTACTTCTCTGTCAAAAATCCCGAAATCGCCCGGTTGAGCGCCGAGCGTGTGGCCCGCGGTGAAGACCCCGTCATCAACCTGGGCATCGGTGCTCCGGACCGGATGCCGCCGGCGGCCGCCGTTGAGACCCTGCGCGAAACCGCCTTGCTGCCGGATAGCCATAAATACCAGAATTACAGGGGCTTGCCTGAACTGCGCAGTGCCTTCTCCGATTGGTATGCGCGTTATTACGGGGTTTCCATCGACCCGGCTTCGGAAATCCAGCCGCTGATGGGGTCAAAAGAGGGTATTCTCTTGATTTCCATGGCGTTTGTGAATCCGGGCGACAAGGTTCTGGTCCCCGACCCGGGCTATCCGACCTATACCTCCGCCTCCCGCCTGGTCGGTGCCGAGATGTGTACCTACGACCTGCGGGCGGAAAACGGCTGGCAGCCGGACTTCGACGCGTTGGAGGCCATGGACCTGCGGGGGGTCAAGCTGATGTGGGTCAATTACCCCAATATGCCCACCGGCGCACCGGCGCATCCGGATACCTATGCCCGGCTCGTGGCCTTTGGCAATAAGCATAACATTCTGATTGTCAACGATAATCCATATAGTTTTATCCTCAATGACCACCCGGTGTCCATTCTGTCCGTGCCCGGCGCCCGCAGCTGCTGCCTGGAACTGAATTCCCTCAGCAAGGCCCACAATATGTCCGGATGGCGTATCGGTATGGTCTGCGGAGACAAGGACTACATCGCCGAAGTGCTGAAGGTCAAGAGCCAGATGGATTCGGGCATGTTCCGTCCGCTGCAGCTGGCCGCCATCAAGGCTCTGCAGCAGGGACCCGACTGGTTTGCGCAGCTCAATGCGGCCTATCGGGAACGGCTGGTAAAAGTGTGTGAACTGTTTGACCTGCTGGGTGTTGCATATAACCCCCATTCCCAGGGACTCTTCGTCTGGGGCCGGGTGTCTGAGGACAACCGCTTCCTCAGCGGCGATTCGGCCAAGACCCTCGGCGAGCAGGTTTCCGACAAACTGTTGTATGAGGCCGGCGTCTTCGTGACGCCCGGCATGGTCTTCGGCCGGAACGGTCAGGATTATATCCGCGCTTCCCTCTGCGCCCCGGTGGAACAGTTGGAGGCGGCCATCCGAAAAGTGAAAGCCTTATGATACTGGGAGTCATTGGATTGGGCCTGATCGGCGGCTCGATGGCCATCGACCTGAAGCGACGGGGTTTCGCCCGGACGGTGCTGGGCGTGGAAGCCGACCCGGTGCATGCGGCGGCCGCGGAGAAAATGGGGCTGGCCGATGAACTGGTCTCATATGAAGACTGCATCAGCCGGAGCGACATCGTCGTGATAGCCGTGCCGGTGGGGACGGCCGTCAAGATGCTGCCGGATATCCTGGACCGTTTCCAGGCGGCCGGTGCGGGGGATAAGATCGTCATCGATACCTGTTCGACCAAAAGCCGGATTGTACGCAGCGTCCACTACCACCCCTGCCGGGAGCAATACGTCGCCACCCACCCGATGGCCGGTACGGAGTATTCCGGCCCGTGGGCGGCCATGCCGAACCTGTTCGACGGCCGCGCCTGCATTTTCGCCAATGCCGAAGAATCCTCCGACAAGGCCCTGCGGACGGTGGAGCAGCTGTACGATGTGCTGAATATGCGTCCGACCTATATGAATGCCGACAACCACGATGTCCATACGGCCTATGTGTCGCATATTTCGCATGTCACTTCCTTTGCCCTGGCGCTGACCGTGCTGGACAAGGAGCGGGACGAAAAACACATCTTCGACCTGGCTTCCGGCGGTTTTTCTTCTACCGTCCGGCTGGCCAAGAGCAACGCCGAAATGTGGGTGCCGATTCTGACGCAGAACCGGGATAATGTCCTGCAAGTAATTGATACATATATCGATAAGATGAAAGATTTTCGAGAGGCCATCGCTGCCGGCGACCAGGACCGCATCGAATCGCTCATCCACGAAGCCAACCGGATTAAAAAAATATTACGATAATGATGGCAAAGACATTGGACCTGGTCCCGGTCACAGAATGGGGCTTTTTCACCCTTCCGCGGCCGATGGTCATCGCGGGCCCCTGCAGCGCCGAGACCGAGCAGCAGGTGATGGAGACCGCCAAAGGTCTCGCAGACGAAGGTATCCACGTTTTCCGTGCGGGCATCTGGAAACCGCGCACCCACCCCGGCAGCTTTGAAGGTGTCGGGACCGAGGGCCTGAAATGGCTCCGGAAGGTGCAGAAAGCGTACGGCCTGAAGGTATGTACCGAGGTGGCCAGTGAGAAGCATGTCTATGAGTGTATCAAATTCGGCGTGGATATGGTCTGGGTGGGCGCCCGTACGACGGCCAACCCTTTCCTGATGCAGGAAATCGCTGATGCGCTGAAAGATACAGACATTCCGGTGCTGGTGAAAAACCCGGTCAATCCGGATATCGACCTGTGGATCGGAGCCCTGGAGCGGCTGAACCGGGCCGGAATCCGCAAGCTCGGCGTGATTCACCGCGGGTTCTCCACTTCGGAGAAGATAGCTTACCGCAACGCGCCCGGCTGGCAGCTGGCCGTTGAATTGCGCACCCGCTATCCCGACCTGCCTTTCTTTGCCGACCCGAGCCACATGGGCGGTGACCGGAAATTCATCAAAGAGCTTTCACAGCGCTCGCTGGACCTGGGTTTCGAGGGTCTGATGATTGAGTCGCACTGCTTCCCTTCCTGTGCCCTCAGCGATGCCAAGCAGCAGCTGGAGCCCAAGGTGCTGGGCGAAATGCTCGCCTCCTTGCTGGTGCGCGAGAAAGACTCGTCAGACGAGGATTACAAGAGCGGCATTCACCAGCTGCGTGCCCAGATTGACATCCTGGACGAGAATCTGCTGTATATGCTGAAGTCGCGGCAGGAAATCAGCCGCAAAATCGGGCAGTATAAAAAGGACCATAACATCGCCATCGTGCAGACTTCCCGCTGGGACAGCCTGCTGGCCGAAATGGTCAGCAAAGGGGCGGAATTCGGCCTGTCCGAGAAGTTTGTGACGGCTGTGTTCAATGCCATTCACGAGGCTTCCGTCCAGACGCAGAACGAGATTCTGGAGAGCTAACGGTTCTGCTGGAGCAGGCTCAGGAGGGTGTCGGAGAAGCAGGCCTTTTCCCGTTCGGTCAGGAAGGCTGTTTCGATGGGTACCTGGAACATGCGGTGCTGCAGACTCTCCGGGACGCCTTTGCAGTCCAGGATGCGCTGGCTGTCTTTTTCCGTTGTCGCGATGACGGCCGTGGGCCATTGCCGGGCGGCCGCATCCAGCGTGCGGATGTCCGCACCGGTGTAGGCATGGTGGTCGGGGAAGCGGAACTTCTTGACGACCTGGTACCGGTCGCTCAGGTAGCGGCGCAGGGGCGTGTCTTTCGCGATGCCGGAGAACAGGACCAGTTTCTTGGAATAGATATAGTGCGCGTCGCCGTTTTCAAAGACCGGCTGCATCGGGCAATAGACAATCTGGGTGAAGAACAGTTTCACCGGTTTCCCGCCCCGGAACAGGCCTTCGCAGCGCTCCGGATTGAAATTGCGGATGCCCAGTGACGCGGCCCATTCCATCCGTTCCCAGTCTTCCATGTAGGCCGGGCATTTGGTGACGATGACAATGTCCGCCGTCTTCAGCCGCTGGGGAAGGTCGCGAAGCCGGCCCAAGGGCATCAGGGCGTCTTTGGACAGCGGACGGCTCCAGTCTGTCAGAACGATGTTGATGTCCGCCAGGAGCTTGCGGTATTGCAGGGCGTCGTCGAGGACAATCAGGTCGGCCTTCGGAAGGTCTTTGTTCAGGCATTTGCGGGCCTTTTTGTCCGTCTGCAGCGCGTCGGGATGGCAGAGGAAGCGGCAGCCTTCAATCCGGTCCTTGTCCACCGCCACCGTTACGGCGGGGAATTTTTTCTTGATCTGGAGGGGTTCGTCCCCGTATTGGGAGGCCGTTCCGTCCCGCATGACCTGCTGGAAGCCCCGGCTTTTGCGCTTATATCCGCGCGAGAGCACCGCCAGCTGGCTGTTGCCCCATTGGGCGCTGTTCTGGAGCAGGTCCAGAATCATTTCCGTGTGCGGGGTCTTGCCGGTGCCGCCGACGGCCAGGTTGCCGATACAGATGGTGGGGACTTCGCTGCGGTGTACCTTGAGGATACCGGCATCGAAGAGGGCGTGGCGGACCTTGAGGGACAGCCAGTAGGGGAACAGGAGAATCGCGTCGAGAATCATCTACAGGGACAGGACGGAGAGCACGTTGATCAGTTCCTTGTTGATGGGCTTGTCCATTTTGACAGCCCGCTGGATGGGAACATAGACGATTTCATCGTTCTGGATGCCCACCATGACGTTGCGCTGGCCTTCGAGCAGGGCCTCGATGCTGGCATAGCCCAGCCGGCTGGCCAGGATGCGGTCATAGGCGCTCGGGGTGCCGCCGCGCTGGAGGTGACCCAGGATGGTGACGCGCACGTCGTACTGCGGATATTCCTTGCGGACGCGTTCGGCATAGTACATGGCGCCGCCGAGGCCGTTTTTCTGGGCTTCGGACACCAGCACGATGGAACTGTTTTTGCTTTTGCGCATGCCGCGGCCGATGAATTCGGCCAGCTGGTCCACGTCGGTTTTGTCTTCGGGGATGATGGCGGCCTCGGCGCCGGAAGCGATGGCGCTGTTCTGGGCCAGGAACCCGGCGTCGCGTCCCATCACTTCGATGAAGAAGATGCGGTCATGCGAGTTGGCGGTGTCGCGGATTTTGTCCACGCATTCGACGATGGTGTTCAGGGCCGTATCGTAACCGATTGTGTGGTCGGTGCCGTAGAGGTCGTTGTCGATGGTGCCGGGCAGGCCGATAATCGGGATGTCATATTCCCGGGCGAAGAGCTGGGCGCCGGTCAAGGAACCGTTTCCGCCGATGACGATGAGGGCGTCAATGTGATGCTTGAGCATGTTCTCATAGGCCTTTTTCCGGCCTTCCGGGGTCATGAACGCTTCGCTGCGGGCCGTTTTCAGGATGGTGCCGCCGCGCTGGATGGTATTGCTGACGCTCGAAGACGTAAACTCCTTGAATTCTTCGTTAATCAGGCCTTCGTAGCCGCGGTACACGGCGATGACTTTCATCTTGTTGTAAATGGCGCTCCGGGTGATGGCCCGGATGCAGGCGTTCATGCCCGGGGCGTCTCCGCCCGAGGTAAGCATGGCGATGGTTTTGATTTCCCTCATAGTGTATTTGTTTGCGGGCCCAAAGTTAGTAAAAAGTCCGCAGAAAACCACAACCCGGCCGAGAATCCTTTTCAGATGCGGCCGGGCGTGTGCAAGAAGGTTGCCTGATCAGTTCAGCCGGAAGACGACGGGCAGGGTATAGGTGACGGGGATGGGCGCGCCGTCCTTGGTGGCCGGTGTCCAGTCGGGCATCGCGCCGACAATCCGTACGAACGCCGAAAACCTGTTTTTACCCCTATTATTTGGCAGTCTCGGAAAAAATTGCTACATTTGCGGTCCCTATTTTGTGTAGGGAATGCAACATGTTATTATAAACCATTAAAGATCAAGACAGTGGACACACAAAGCTACAAAACAGTATCGCTCAACGCGGCAACTGTAAAGAAGGAGTGGGTCGTCATTGATGCAACGGATCTTGCATTGGGCCGTCTTGCTTCCAGGATTGCGCTTGTCCTCCGCGGCAAGAACAAACCGGGATTCACCCCGCACGTGGACTGCGGTGACAATGTCATCGTCGTCAACGCCGAGAAGGTATCCCTCTCCGGGAAGAAGATGACCGACCGCGTCTATACGCGCTACACCGGCTATCCGGGTGGACAGCGCTTTACGACGCCGGCCGAGATTCTGCACAAACGCCCTGCTGAACTCATCCGCAAGTCCGTTCGCGGAATGCTTCCTAAAACGCGTCTTGGTGACAAGCTCATCAACAATCTGTATGTTTATGCAGGTCCGGAGCACAAGCACCAGGCACAGCAACCCAGAGAAATCAAGTTAAACGAAATTTAAACAGAGCAAATGGAAAAAACAGTCAACGCCCTTGGAAGACGTAAAGCAGCTGTGGCTCGTGTTTATGTGGCAGCCGGAACCGGCAAATTTACTGTGAATGGCCGCGATTTGACCGAGTATTTCTCGGATGATTCGCTCGTTTACATTGCCAACCAGCCTTTCGAGGTCACCGGTACCGCAGGTCAGTTTGACGTGAAGGCCAACCTCGACGGAGGTGGAGTCAAAGGTCAGGCAGAAGCT
>CADBPR010000070.1 GCA_902796555.1 uncultured Bacteroidia bacterium | reverse complement strand
GTAGAGATAAGCCTCGCGAAGTGTTTGAGTGCTTGGCATATCCCACCTTGCCTTTCGGGCAAATTTCGGGCAAACGAGATATAAGAAAAGAGCTAAAATTCTGAAAATCAGAGTTTTAGCTCTTTTCGGAAGTGACTCCATCAGGATTCAAACCTGAAACCTTCTGATCCGTAGTCAGATGCTCTATTCAGTTGAGCTATGGAGCCAGTTGCCTTTGCAGGCTTATTCGGCGTTCTGCTGTTTCACAAACTTCTTTTCCTGAATCCTGGCCTTCTTACCGGACAGGTTGCGGAGGTAGAAGATGCGAGCCCTGCGGACTTTACCAACTTTGTTCACCTCGATAGAATCGATGAAAGGGGACTGGATGGGGAAGATTCTTTCCACTCCGATACCGCCGGACACTTTGCGGACCGTGAAAGTCCGGGTGTAGGGGGTAGCGCCGGAGAGCTGAATCACGGTGCCTCTGAACTTCTGGAGTCTCTCCTTGTCACCTTCCTTGATTCTGTAAGTCACGGTGATGGTGTCACCGGCCTTGAATCTCGGGTATTCTGCAGTCTTCTCGTTCTGGAAGGACTGGTCAACTAACTTAATTAAATCCATTTCCTTTACTCTTTAATGCGCAACATTACGAACTGAATAAACGAAACCGTAAGAGGTTGCTTGTTTTTGGGACTGCAAATGTAGAAAGAATATTTCAAACTACAAAGACTTTTGGAGAAAAATTAGAAATTTTCCTGCATTTTTTCCAAAAGCGCCCGGTCGTCGCGGTTCAGGTCCGGGGTGAAACCGGACTGATACCGGATGCTCTCCAGGGTTTCCTTCTCGCTGCGTCCCAGTTTGCGCGGAATCCAGACAAAGTACTTTACATAGAGGTCGCCGGTGCCGTGACCGTATCCGTTCACGGACGGAAGACCTTTCCCGCGCAGGCGTACGATGCTGCCCGACTGGGTGCCGGGTTCTACCTTGATGCGGTAGGGACCGTCCAGGCAGGGAATTGACACCTCCGTTCCCAGTATCGCGTCCGTTACGGACAGAACCTGGGTGTACAGCAGGTTGTTCCCGTCGCGTTTGAGCTGAGCGTGGGGGAGTGTTTCAATCAGGACGAGGAGGTCGCCGTTGACGCCGTTGTTCTTGGCGGCATGTCCCTCGCCGCGCACGGTCAACTGCATGCCGTCTTCCACGCCGGCCGGAATGGTTACCTTGATGGTGACCCGTTTACGAATCAGACCGGTGCCGGCGCAGCTGCGGCAGGCGTTCTTGATAATCCGCCCTTCACCGCCGCAACGCGAACAGGTCGTATAGGTGACCGTCTGGCCGAAGAAGCTGTTGCTGACACGCTGCTCCTGGCCGGTGCCGTTGCATTGCGGACAGGTCTGGATGTCGGAAGCGTTCTTCGCACCTTTGCCGCCACAGTCGGGACAGGGCTCGTTCCGCTCGATGGAAACTTCTTTGACACAGCCCTTTGCAACTTCTTCGAGGGTGAGTTTGACGCGCGTACGGATATCCCGGCCGCGGTAGACCCGCTGGCCCTGGGAAGCGCTGCCGTTTCCGCCGAAGCCGAAACCCCGGAAACCGCCTCCGCCGAAGCCGAAGCCGCCGCCGAAGAGGTCGTTCAGGATATCGTTGAGGTTGCCGAAACCGGAACTGAAGTCGAAGCCCGGCTGACCGTCCATGCCGGCATGGCCGAACTGGTCATACTGCGCCCGCTTCTGGGGGTCGCTCAGAACGGAATAGGCTTCGGAGGCTTCCTTGAACTTCTCCTCGGCCGTTTTCTTTTCGGCCTCGGTGCCGTCTACCCAACGGTCCGGATGCCATTTCAGGGCCGCTTTGCGGTAAGCGGACTTGATATCGTCCGCCGAGGCTTTTTTGTCTACCCCGAGAACCTCGTAGTAATCTCTTTTTTCTGCCATGGCCTTATGCTCCTACGACCACTTTGGCATACCGAAGGACTTTTCCGCTCAGCAGGTAGCCCGTCTCGATGACATCGTAGACGATTCCTTTCTGCGCTTCGTCCTGGACCGGGAGCTGGGCCACCGCCTCGTGAAAGTCGGTGTCGAACTTCTGGCCCTTGGCCTCGATGCGCTCGAGCCCCTTGGTCTTCAAATATGCCATTAATTTATTATATATCAAGCCGGTACCTTCTTTGGCGGCCTCGTCGCTGGAAGACTCCAGCAGGGCCATCGCCCGCTCGCAGTCGTCCAGTACGGGCAACAGGCCTTTGATGGTTTCAGCCGATGCGGAACTGACGAGTTCCAGCCTGTCCTGCGCACTGCGGCGCCGGAAGGTTTCAAACTCGGCCATCAGGCGGAGATAGTCGTTCTTTTCGTTCTCTATCTTCTCCTTCAGCCCTGCGTTCTCTTTCTCCAGGGCTTCCAGCTTTTCTTTCAGTTCCTTTTCGGCCTTCTTTTCGGCTTTCTTCTGCTCCTTAGCCGGAGCTTGTGTTTCTTTCTCTTTGCTCATAATCCATCATGAATTCCGGCAGACATTTCATCAAATTGCCTGCCATGACTGAAAATATGCCATTCTGTCAGATTAACGCCGCTCCTGCTTATACGTCAGCCCCATGAAGAAGATGGCCAGCAGACAGGCTGCCAGCAGCAGGAGGAAGGTCCAGTTCCATCCGGCCGCCTGTGCCACGGCACCGATGACAAAGTTCGCCAGGATGGCCGTTCCGAAGAAATAGCCGAAGAAACCGGTGAATCCGGCAGCCGTGCCGGCGGCGTTCTTCGGGGCCAGGTCGAGGGCCTGTACGCCAATCAGCATGACGGGTCCGTAGATGAAGAAGCCGATGCCGATGAGGGCGATGATCACGACGGTCAGATTGTCGATAAAAGCCCAGTACAAGCCGATGAACACGGCGACGAGGGCCATGAAAATCATGGTGGGCAGCGCCCGTTTGCCATGGAACAGGTGGTCCGAAATCCAGCCGCAGAGCAGGGTGCCGGGGATGGCGGCGAACTCATAGGCAAAATAGGCCCAGCCGGCCGATTTGAGGTCGATGCCCTTTTCCGTCAGGATGGTCGGGGCCCAGTCCAGACAGCCGTAACGGACCATGTAGACGAAGGCGTTGGACAGGGCGATAAACCACAGGAACTTGTTGTTCAGCACATATTTGAAGAAAATTTCCTTGGCGGAAAGCGTCTGCTCGTGCTTTTCGGAATAGTTCTTCGGATAGTCGTTCCGCCATTTCTCGACGGAAGGCAGGCCGCAGGACTGCGGGGTGTCCCGCAGCAGGATATAGGCCAGCAGCGCGATGAAAACGGCCACGGCGGCCGGGAAGGCGAAGGTGCCGATGAGGAAATACATCTCCTGATGCGTGCCGTAGAACCAGCTGCCGAACCAGGCTGCGCCGTACGTGGCCATCGGACCGACCAGGGCGCCGCCGACATTGTGGGCGCAGTTCCAGATGGACATCATCGTACCGCGCTCTCCGACGGAGAACCAGTGCGTCATCACGCGGCCGCAAGGGGGCCAGCCCATGCCGTTGAACCACCCGACCAGGAAGTTGAGCAGCGCCATGACCACGATGGCGAGGGCCTTGTGCTCGGCCCCGATCCAGTGAATCGGCACAATCATGAAGGCCATGGAGATGGCGGTCAGAATCAGGCCCAGGGGCAGGAAGGCGCGGGCGTTGGACCGGTCGGATACGCTGCCCATCAGGAACTTCGACAGGGCATAGGCGACGGCGTTCATGGACAGGACAATTCCCAGTTCGGTCTTCTCGAATCCGAGCGGAGCCAGGGCCGGAATGGCCATGGAGAAATTTTTCCGTACCAGGTAGAACCCGGCATAGCCGATAAAGGCCCCCAGGAATACCTGGAGCCGCATCCGTTTGTATTTGGCGTCGGTCTCGGGACCGGCCGGGCGTTCGGGTTTGTAGGCAGGTTGCTTCAGTAAACCAATCATCGTTCTAGTGTTTTTCAGAACGCAAAAATAGCGATTATTTTGCGAAATCCTGCAAGAAATTCTATCTTTGGACAAACAAAACGATATGGTAATTCTCATTACGGGTGCCAGCAGCGGCATCGGATATGAAGCGGCCGTTCTGCTGGCCGGGAAAGGACACAAGGTATATGGCGCAGCACGTCGGGTGGAACGCATCCCTTCCTGCGCCGTTCCCCTGAAAATGGATATTACGGACGAAGCCTCCGTCGATGCGGCCGTACAGGCTGTCCTCGCGGCGGAAGGCCGGATTGACGTGCTGGTGAACAATGCCGGATTCGGCTATTTCGGGGCCATCGAAAACGTACCGCTGGAGGAGGCCCGCCGGCAGATGGAAGTCAATGTCTTCGGGCTGGCGGCGCTGACCCGCAAGGTCCTGCCCCTGATGCGGGAGCAGGGGAGCGGGCGCATCGTGAACGTCTCCTCCGTAGCCGGCCGCGGCTGCCTGTATTTCGGCGGCTGGTACAATGTGTCCAAATATGCCGTGGAGGCTTTCAGCGATGCGCTGCGCATCGAGGTGAAACCCTTCGGCATCGACGTGGTGCTGATTGAGCCCGGTGCGATTTGCACCGAATGGGGCCTGATTGCCGCCGACAATCTGGAGGCATCGTCCCGGGATACGGCCTATGCCGAACCCGCGCTGAACGAGGCGGCGTCCATGAAAAAAGTCTATGGCGACTGGGGTCGTCTGTTGTCCAGACCGACCGTCGTCGCCAAAGCCATTGTCCGTGCCAGCCTGAGCCGGCGTCCGCGTGTGCGCTACCATCCCGGACGGGCCGGATGGGCCATGCCTTTCTTCCATGCCCTGCTGCCCGCGCGCTGGTGGGATGCCGTCATGCGGCTGCTGGGCCGCCGGTGGGTATAGTTACCGACGGCCGCCGGGGTTGTTCTGCGGGCCCATACCGCCGCCCATACCGCCGCCCATGCCACCTCCCATGCCGTTTCCGGAGACGGAGGTGCTGGCAGATACGGAGCTTTCGCTGCCGCCGCTGACCGTGACGTCGCTGACATACAGTCCGTTGAAATAAGCCGTTCCGCCGCTCAGGTCCACGCCGGATTTGAGCGTATAGCTGCTGCCGCTTTTCAGACCGCTGCAGGACAGGACCAGACCGTCTCCGCCCGATGCGGGCGCCTGGAAGGCCATCAGCAGGCTGCTGCCGTCGTATAGGGCATAGCTCGTATTGCTGCTCCAGCTGGTGGAAATGCAGGCCTGGGACAGGCTCGCGCCGTTTTCAATGCCGCCATAGGAGATGACGGTCCCGCCTTGGATATACAGTGTCTTGCCGCCTTCCGTATTGGCATCCAGTCCGACTTCGGCGCCGCCGCAACTGACGGCGATGACCGTTCCGTCCTGGATATACATGTCTCCGTTGGCGTCGATGCCGTCGTTACCGGTGGAATAGCCGCAGACGATGCCGCCGCCAATCGTCAGGTCTCCTGCGGCATTGATGGCGTCATCCGATGCGTAGCTGTAGACCGTACCGCCCTTGAACACCATGTTCCCCTTGGCCTCGATGCCTTCGTGCGAGGCGCTCTTGACCGTGACGGTGCCGCCGTTGAAATAGAGGTTGCCGTCGAATTTGATGCCTTTGGCCGCTTTGGAATCGTTATCTTCCGTAGTCATGGCCATGGCGCGGAATCCGCCCGGGCCGCCGCCCATGTTTCCGCCGGGCATGCCACTGCTTCCGCTGTTGCCGTAGTTGGCCCCGGAGACGTCTATCGTGACCGTTCCGCCGTTGAAATAGCCTACGTTGTCACAGCTGATGCCTTTGCCGCCGGTACCGGTGCTGACGATTTCCAGCGTGCCGTCGTCGATGACGAAGCGCATGTCGGCTTTGATGCCGGACGGACCTGTCAGTTCATTGTCTACCGTCCCGGTGCCGCCCGTGGTCTTGATATAGGTTTTGCCGCCGCCGATATAGACCAGGGTGTCGGAGGAGAAGCCTTTCCGTCCGGTACCGCTGACCTCGACATCGATGTCGCCGCCCGAAACGATGATAGCTTCCTTGCCGCGTACGCCGTTGCCGGCTGAAGCGGTCACCTTGACCGTCGGGCCGTCCATGAAGCGGACATAATCGTCACTGGTGATGCCGGCCTTGCCGCTGGCCCGGACCGTCAGGGCACCGTCGCCGCTGAAAATCAGCTGGCCTTCGCTGAAGAAGGCGGCCTTCATGTCCTCGTCTGCCGTTTCATCGCCGTAGGAAGATCCGTCCGCAAGGCTGCTGCTGCCTTCCAGTATGACGAACGTGCGTTTGTGGCTTTGGTTGTTGATGGCGGCGCCGTCGGGGTTGGTCAGGCTCAGGCCGTTCAGTTTGATGCCCTGCGAGACGGTGCTGTAGAGCTTGAAAAAGCCGTCTGAGGCCGTTCCGCTCAGTTCATAGAGGATGAGGTCGCTGCCATTGTTGGTAATCGTGACATCGTTCCCGTTCGTGCTGACAGACAGCCCGTCGGCGCCGCTGACAGTGGCGCCGCCCGAAGAATATACGATGGTGACGGTCTTGCTGAAAGATACGGAGGAGACATAGTCGTCCGCGTCGTCAGTATCGATGTTGCTGCCGGTGCTGTCCGTTCCGCTGCCGGAAGCGTTGCTGTTGACCGTAATGTCCATTTTGCTGCAGGCGAGCAGGAAAAGCCCCGCTGCCATCACCCATAAAAAACGCTTGCTCATAACTTTGCATTGTTTCAGTACAGGGCAAAGGTAGGCAAACGAAATGCCATTTGCAAACGGCCTGGAGCGGTTTCGTTGATGGAAACAACCCCTTGACCGGGAGCGGGTAAGCGTTGATTCGACCGGAGCGGCCGTTCGTTGAAAATCAGGATAATTCCGACAATTCCAGCCAGCGGAGTTCCTTGTCGTCCAGCAGGGATGCTACCTGGGCGTGCCGTTCGGAAGCGGCCTGCAGGCCAGCATAATCCAGCAGCCCGCCGGAAAGGGAGGCTTCCAGGGCGCTTTTTTCTTCGTTCAGGGCGGCGATATCGGCCTCCAACTGCTCCAGTTCCTTCTTTTCTTTGTAGCTGAGTTTGCGTTCGCGGACGGCACGGACGGGCTGTGCGGGGGCCTTGACCTTTTCTTCGCGCGCACGGGCGCGCTTTTCCGCTTCCCTGTCCAGCATATACTGGCGGTATTCGCTGTAGGAACCGATGAAGTCCTTGACGACACCGTCACCGCAGAACACG
The DNA here is from genome assembly GCA_902796555.1 of uncultured Bacteroidia bacterium. GTDB lineage: Bacteria > Bacteroidota > Bacteroidia > Bacteroidales > UBA932 > Cryptobacteroides. The sequence goes on along the minus strand of CADBPR010000070.1, from coordinate 2,176 downwards.
AGCAGATGGTCGACCAGACGGTCCAGGAAATGGCGGTCGTGCGAGACAATCAGCAAGGTGCCGTGGTACTCTTTCAGGTATTCTTCCAGAACGTTCAGCGTGACGATGTCCAGGTCGTTGGTCGGCTCGTCCAGGATGAGGAGATTCGGCTGCTGCATCAGGATGGTCAGCAGGTAGAGCCTCCGTTTCTCGCCGCCGGAAAGTTTCGACAGGCGGTTGTTCAGCATGTCGTGCGGGAAGAGAAAGCGGCTGAGCAGGTGGGTGTCGTTGACCGTTTCCAGCACGGTCTGGTTTTCGTCGAAGGAGATGCCCTGCTGGCTGTAGTAGCCGATTTTCAGGGATTCTCCGCGCTCGATGACGCCGCTCAGGGTGCCGGGGTCCGAAGGGTCGCGGTCGCCGGTGAGCAGGCGGATGAAGGTGGTCTTGCCGGCGCCGTTCCGGCCGACGATGCCGACGCGCTCATAGCGCTGGAAATTGTAGGTGAAATGGTCCAGGTAGCAGTCGCCGCCGTACCAGAAGCTGACGTCCTTGCAGTTGATGATTTTGGTGCCCAGCCGGGAGGCGCCGCCCATTTCGCCCAGGTCCAGCTGGCGGGTCCGGTAGACCTGCTCCGCACGGTCCTTGAGCTCGTAGAAGGCATCTTTGCGGTACTTGGCTTTCCCGGTCCGGGCGCAGGGGGTGCTCCGCATCCATTCCAGTTCGCGGCGCAGGATGTTGCGTACTTTGTCGGTTTCGGCGTCGTAGTGCTCGATGCGTTCCTGGCGTTTCTGCAGATAGTTCTGGTAATCGCCCTTGTAGATATACAGGGAGCCGTGGTCCAGTTCCATCACGGTGTTGCAGACGTGGTCCAGGAAATAGCGGTCGTGGGTGACCATCAGCAGGGTGCAGCGGGCGTGTCCGAGCCAGTCTTCCAGGAATTCGATGGCGTCGATGTCCAGGTGGTTCGTCGGCTCGTCCATGATGAAGAAATCCGCCTCGGTGGCCAGCATCTGGACGAGGGCCACCCGTTTGACTTCACCGCCGGAAAGCTGTTTCATCAGTTTGCCGGGGTCGTCGAGCTGGAAACCGGTCAGCAGCTGCCGCACGCGCAGTTCATGGGCGAACCGCGCCTCTTCGTCCATCAGGGAGGTCAGGTCGGTGCTGGCCGCCAGAATCTGGCTGAGGATGGGCGCTTCGGGGTCGTAGGTATATTCCTGTTCCAGGAAGGCGATGCGGATGTCCTTGAGAAACATGATTTTACCGCCCGAGTCGGACTTGTCCTTACCGGCCAGAATCCGCAGCAGGGACGTCTTGCCCGAACCGTTCGGGGCAATCAAGGCAATCTTGTCGCCTTCGTTGATGTTGAAGCCGATGTGGTCGAACAGGACCTTGGGCCCGTACGATTTGGAAATGTTCTCAATCTGAAGGTAACTGGCCATGCTACTTGAAGAAACGGTCTACTTCCTTGACGGCATCCGGAAGGGCGAAAACCGCCACGCGGTCGTAGGTCTCGATGCGGGTATCGCCCACGGCGATGAAAGATTCGTTGCCGCGGATGACACCGCCGATGATGGCGTTTTCCGGGAACCCGACGTCTTTGAGGGGTTTGCGGGTTATCAGGCTGCCGGGCGCCACGATATACTCGAGCACTTCGGCATTGGTGCCGCTCATGTATTTGATGAAGCGGACTTTGTTGCTCAGGGTCATCTTGAAAATTTTGCCGGCCGTAATCAGCTTCTTGTTGATGACCGTATCCACGCCCATTTCCTCCGCCAGGTGGATGTATTCGATGTTCTCCACTTCGGCGACGGTGCGGCTGACCCCGAATTTCTTGGCGACCACGCAGGCCAGGACGTTGGCCTCGTCGTTGCCGGTCACCGCTACGAAGGCGTCGTAGTCCCGGATGTTCTCTTCGAGGAGGGTGTCGGAATTCCGGCCGTCCGCGTTCACGACGATGACATTGTCGGCCGTGCGGGCGCTCAGTTCGATGCAGCGGGCCCGGTCATGGTCGATGATTTTGACGGTGTCTACGTTGCGGCAGATGCCGCCGGCCACCATTTCGCCGATTTCACCGCCGCCGAGAATCATGACTTTTCCCACTTCTATGTTGCTCTTGCCCAGGAACTTCATCAGAGGCTCGATACCTTCCCGCTTGGTGATGATAAAGACCAGGTCGTGGTATTGGAAACGGGTGTCG
>CADBPR010000069.1 GCA_902796555.1 uncultured Bacteroidia bacterium | reverse complement strand
CCATCAGTTCGGTGACGGTCTCTTCGGACAGTCGGGAGGAGGCGGCATAGCGCCGGATGGTGTCGGCGGAGACCGGCAGCGGGCGTGTGGCCTGCTTGCGGGTATTTGAATGTGTTTTCATAATGCGGGTTGTTTCATATAAAAACATTCTTTTCCCGCAAAGATATAAGCTATTTCCGGAAAAAAGCGCAGGTTAAAACAAGGTAAGTAAGATTTATACGATACTTATCTTTATTGTCAAATCTTATCCTTTATCCGACAGGAATCGGAAAGAATTGCGGATTTGAGCCCTCCTCTCGGTTGACGAAGATGCATTCGCCGGTGATGTAGACTTTGTTCGTAAGAATAGAAAGGGCCGTTCCACTCCCTCGACCAGCCGCGAAAAATCACGAAAAACGCTGCGGTTCTCGGGAAATATTCGTACCTGCTCAGCAGGTCTGTCGACCTGAGCTGCTTTTCGTGGAGGAATGGTAGGCGTCGAAGAGTGCCAAGAAGCGCTGAGCCTGTTCTGGCGGCATCGCCTCGAACTACTGCCGCCAAACGTGTTTTACGGCATAGAGGCTCTTGATATGCATGCCGCATCTCATCCTTATAGAAGGAAGAGAATGCATCAGCGCCAGCTCTTCCCGGATTCTGTCTGCCAGGGCATAATGTTCATGCGTTTTGTCATGGGACTCGACGATGGTCAAGGTTCCTGTTTGACCAGTACGACGGCGTCGGCTTTGCACGGCAGGTCGCCGGCCGCCCGATAGCGTACCGACAGTGTGCCGCCGCGGCGCAGGTCCGCGGTGCCGACCGGAATCCATTCGCCAGAAGTCTGCCCGCCGATGGCCACTGACTGCATGTCCACCGGCGTGACGGTCCGGGCTTTGCCGGCTTCCAGGGTGTAGACCGGATAGGGGTTGGCCCAGATGTTCTGCTGGTAGGCATAGACGGCCCAGGTGCCGCGCAGGGCAGGCAGACGGTACAGCACGGTACCGGTCGTGTCGCCGGGTTCGCTGCGCAGGAAGGTGGGGCCGTAGCCGGTACTTCCGCGTTCGCGCATCCATCCCGCCGGCACTTCCACCTGGGGCGAATCGTCATCCATCAGCACGTCCGGCGTACTGCCGTCCAGGTAGGGGTCCCGCTCGAACCGCTCCAGCAGGTCGGGGACGGAGACGTCCTGGACCGCGCCGCTTCCGGCCATCGCCGCCGCCATGCCGCACACCTGGCCCAGCACCATGAACACCGGTTCCATCCGGATGGACCCGAACGCGATGTGGCTGGCCGAGAGGCAGACCGGGACCAGCAGGTTGGTACACTCGCTGCGCTTGGGTGTCAGCGCCCGGTAGGGAATAGGGTAAGGACCGCCGCCGGGGATTTCCACATTACCTTCGTTCTTGACCATCGCACGCCCGTCTTTGTAGATGACGCCGCGCCGGCAGTTGTGGGAGTCCATGGTGTAGGCGGCCATCGCAACGGCGTCTTCCGGGTCGGTGCGGCCCTCGCAGTCGGCCTGGGTACACACCCATTCGCCCACCAGACGGCGTCCTTCCCGTACATAGAGCTGCGGGCTCAGTCCGCCGCCGAACTCGTCTTTGGCATAGCCCCACCGCAGCATCTCGCGGCGGATGGGTTCGGGAACGGCGGGGTCATGCCCCAGGAAATACAACAGACCCTCCGTGTATTCTTTGTGCTGGCGGAACAGACCTTTCCGGGCAGCCGGCGAGGCCGTGGGCCAGGCCTGTGACAGGCCGATGACATCCGTGGAGAATCCGCCGAAATTGTTGATGTCGGTTTTGCGCCGGGGCATCCGGCTCCATATCAGATAGTCCCGGGGAGAAAGCCGGTCCGGCCGGGCCCGCATCAGACGGCGCAGCAACTCGTATCGGTCCGGGTCGTAGCCCGCCGGCGCCGTGATGGGGACCTGGTTTTCCAGGCTGTCCGTCAGGCAGATACGGAAATTGTATGCTTGTACCAGGCTGTCTCCTTTTCCGGGGGTTACATCCATGACGGACAGGCCCGGCAGGAAACCGCTGGACGGCTTGCCTTCTATCCGGTATGGGTCGATGCCGTCCGGGAACTGATGTCCCTGGAGCAGCTGCGCTCCGTTCCAGGTCTCGCCGTAGCGGCTGTTGTCCTCGCGGCCCAGGGTCCAGCTTACCCCGGCGGCGGCCATCAGGTCCCCTTCATAGGAGGCGTCGATGAACTGGTCCGCCTGAACGATGCTGTGGGCGCTTCCGTCGCTGAGGGTGACGGAGCGGATGCGGCCGTCCAGGGTGTCCGCGCTTTCCAGCCACAGGCCGGGCATCACCCGGATGCGCGGATGGGCGGCGAAGCCCTGGAAGATGGCCTCGGCGACATGGGGCTCGAAAATCCAGCTTTCCAACTGGCCGTAATGCGCCCCGGTCATCCGGTAGAATTTCTTTGACAACCCTTTGACTACCTGTTTGTTACCGATGTCGGTATAGCCCAGACCACCGGAGGTCATGCCCCCGAAACGGCCTTCGGGTACGACAAAAAAGACGTCAGCTCCGCTTTGGGCGGCACTGTAAGCGGCGATAACACCGGCGGAGGTTCCGCCATAGACCAGAACACGGGGCGAGGGGCGGTGACAGGCGACCGCCAGAACAGCCGGTAAGAGGATTCTCCACAGTTTCATGCTGCAAAGAAAAAAATTAAAACGATATTGTCCAAAAAATATTTGCAAACTTGCCCTGGAATTTATTATCTTTGTTTGGTCATTAGGCCCGTGGGGAAGGATCAAACCTTTAAAACACATATAATGACAAACCAGAACGCTATCTACGATGCCCGCCAGCTTGGCCGCGGCAAGATGTTCACCCTCGGGCTCCAACACATGTTCGCCATGTTCGGAGCCACTGTCCTGGTCCCGGTTATTACCGGTCTCTCGATGAGCGCTACCCTGCTCTTCGCAGGTCTCGGCACCTTGATTTTCCACTTGTTGACCAAGATGAAGGTCCCGGCTTTCCTCGGTTCATCCTTTGCCTTCCTAGGCGGTTACGCAGCCGTCGTCTCTATGGGAGAGCAACAGGGTCTCACCGCCGCGGAATCATTGCCTTATGCCTGCATCGGAGTTTTTTCGGCAGGCATTATTTATTTCATCCTGGCCGGTCTCTTTGCCGCGTTCGGCGCCCGGAAGGTGATGCGCTTCTTCCCGCCGATTGTGACAGGTCCCATCATCATTTCCATCGGTCTGACCCTTTCCGGCTCGGCCATCGGAAACTGCAACCAGAACTGGTGGATTGCCCTGCTGGCCATCGCAATTATCATCGTGTGCAACATCTGGGGCAAGGGGATGATCCGGATTATTCCCATCCTGCTGGGCGTCCTGGGGTCTTATATCGTAGCGGCCTGCTTCGGCCTGTGCGACTTCACCCCCGTGAAGGATGCCGCCTGGATCGGACTGCCGTTCCAGTGGAAGGACACCGTCTTCCACGTTTTCAGCAATCCCAACTGGGGCCTGATTGTGTCTGCGGTTATCGCCATCGTTCCGATTTCACTGGCGACAATGATGGAACATATCGGTGATATGTGCGCCATCTCCTCCACCACCGGCATCAACTACCTGGAGGATCCCGGCCTGCACCGGACCTTGATAGGCGACGGTCTCGCGACCTCCCTGGCATCGCTCTTCGGCGCCCCGGCCAATACGACCTACGGCGAAAACACCGGTGTGCTCAACCTGACCCGCGTGTATGACCCCCGCGTCATCCGTCTCGCGGCCGTCTTCGCGATTATCCTGAGTTTCTGCCCGAAATTCAGCGCCCTGATAGCCTGCATGCCCGCCGCCACCATCGGCGGTGTGTCCCTGGTCCTGTACGGTATGATTTCCGCCGTGGGCGTCCGCAACGTCGTGGAGAACCACGTGGACTTCACCAAGAGCCGCAACGTGCTGGTCGCCGCCCTGATTCTGGTGCTGGCCATCGGTATCAAGTACGGCGCCAATGACGCGATTTCCCTGGGCTTCACCACCCTCAGCGGCCTGGCCGTGGCCGCCATCGTGGGCGTGGTCCTGAACGCCATCCTGCCGGGCAAGGACTATGAATTCGGCAGCAACCCCTCCGGCGACAAGGCGGTGGACTTCGAAATCAATCCTTCTTTGCGCAAATAACCCCTTATTCATATATTCAACTCATAAACTACGTTTTATGTTTAAAAAATCACTCATTACCGTTGCTGTTGCAACCCTGGCTCTGACCCAGGTGGCCAAAGCCCAGACCAATCTTCAGGTGTTCTACGATTTTGCTCCGGATCGTCAACACGTCACTACTACACTGGAGGGTTTCTACAATGACAATTGGGGAAACACCTTTTTCTTCATTGACCATGACTTTGGCAGCAAGGACAGCAACAACCGTCCTTACGCGCCCAGCGGTACGTACATGGAAATTGCCCGTTGCCTGAATTTCTGGCAGAATACGGTAATGGCACCGTTCAGCCTGCAGGTCGAGTACAACGGTGGTGTCTACAACGGATACACCATCAACAACGCCTGGCTCGGCGGCGTGGATTTCTTCCTGCACAGCAGTGATTTCAAAAACACGTTCAACTTCAAGCTCCTCGGCAAGTATATCAACTACGCCGGCGGTCTGGACCTCAGCGGCAACAAGCGCAAGAGCCTGGTTCCGCTCCAGTTCACCTTCGTCTGGGGCATGCAGGACCTCTTCGGCGTGAAGGGCCTGCGTTTCAGCGGCTTCGCCGATTTCTGGTTTGAAAACCATACCGTTTTCAACTGGTCCGACACGGTGGCTCCCGGCCTGGGTCTGCGCGACCCGCTCAGCGCCAAAGACAGCCAGTTCGTCTTCCTGTCCGAACCGCAAATCTGGTACAATGTGGGCCAGTGGTTCGGTGTGGACAACCTGAACATCGGCGGTGAGGTGGAACTCGCCTTCGACTTCGGCACGCTCGCCGGCTTCCGTGCCCGTCCCTGCGCCGGTCTCAAGTGGGTTTTCTAAGGACTTGTCTATAGGAGAATAAGTTATGTCAAATATCCTTGCGAAGTGCTTCGGTTTCGATAGCACAAAACACTCAGTTCGTACTGAAATCGTTGCCGGTATCACCACCTTCCTGACGATGGCGTATATCCTGGCCGTCAACCCTGGTATCTTCAGCGCCCTGCCCGGCATGCCGGGCGGTGCCGTGTTTACCGCGACGGCGCTCGCCGCCATCATCGGTACCCTCTGTATGGCCATCCTGGCCAAGAAACCGTTCGCCCTGGCGCCCGGTATGGGCCTGAACGCCTTCTTCGTGTTCACCGTCTGCCTGGGCATGGGCTACTCCTGGCAGTTCGCCCTGACGGCTGTTTTCATTGAAGGTATCCTCTTCGTCATCCTGACCCTCACCAAGGTCCGCACCTGGCTGATCAATGCCATTCCGGGCACGCTGAAAAAGGCTATCGGTGCCGGTATCGGCCTGTTCATCGCCTTCATCGGCCTGCAGAATGCGGGTATCATCGTCAACTCCGACGCGACCCTCGTGACGCTGGGCTCCATCACCGAAGGAAAGGCCCTTGTGGCCATGCTCGGGCTCTTCATTACGGCGGCGCTGGTGATGCTGAAGGTCAAGGGCGGCATGCTGATTGGTATCCTGGCCACCACCGTCATCGGTCTGTTTATCAAGGACCCGGCCACCGGCGAGGCCGTCACCCAGCTCCTGCGGGGTGAAAACGGCAACCTGCGCTTCCTGTCCATGCCGGACAGCGTGGCCCCGATTTTCTGCCAGTTCGAGTGGACGAATGTCCTGAGCTGGGATATGCTCGTGGTGGTGCTGACCTTCCTGTTCATCGATATGTTCGACACGATGGGCACCATCATCGGCGTGCATCAGACCACCGGTCTGGCCGACAAACCGGACGAGATTGACGGTGTGGAACAGATGTTCCTGTCCGACTCCATCGCGACCGTCGCCGGCGCCTGCCTGGGTACCTCCACGACGACGACCTATGTGGAAAGCGCTTCCGGTATCGCTGCCGGCGGTCGCACCGGCCTTACCGCCTTCTCCGCTGCCGTCTGCTTCGCCTTGGCCCTGTTCTTCTCCCCGATTTTCCTGGCCATTCCGGGTGCCGCTACCGCCCCGGCCCTGATTATCGTCGGCGTGATGATGATGCCTTCCGTCAAACGGATTCACTGGGACGACTACTGCAAGGCCATTCCTGCCTTCCTGACCATCGTCATGATGCCGCTGGCCTACTCCATCTCCGACGGTATCCTGATCGGCGTCATCGCCTATGTGATGACCCATGCCATCAGCGGCAAGTTCAAGGAAATCTCCATCCCGATGTGGGTGCTGGCCGCCTTGTTTATCTGCAAGTATATTTTCATGTAAATATCCTTCTTTCCGCAGGGCCGGTCCGGGTGTGAACCCGGGCCGGCTCTTGCTTTGCTGGCGGGTTTTTATTACATTTGTGGCATAATTAGAAACGCCGATGAAACGAATCCTGATGGCCGGCGCGCTGGCCGCATCCCTGTTGCTTGCCTCCTGCAGCGAAGAACCCTGGAAGCCCGTTGAGGGCAGAATCATGACCCGATGGGCCGCATCCGTCAGCCCCGACAACGTGTGGATTTCCTACCCGCGTCCGTCTATGGTGCGGGAAGGCCGCTGGCAGTCGCTCAACGGCTTGTGGAACTATGCCATCGTGCCGGCCGGGCAGGACAGGCCCCGCCGGTGGGACGGCCGCATCCTGGTGCCTTTTGCCGCAGAATCCGCTCTGTCGGGCGTGGGAAAGACGGTGGGCGAAGAGAATGCCCTCTGGTATGAAACGACCTTTACCTGCCGCCCCGGAGAACGGCAGCTCCTGCATTTCGACGCCGTTGACTGGAGCGCGGAGGTCTGGGTGAACGGCCAAAAGGCCGGGTCGCATACCGGCGGTTATACGCGTTTCTCACTGGATATCACGCCCTTTATCAAAGGCAGCGGCAAACAGACCCTGACCGTCAAAGTGCTCGACGGCACCGACAACGAGCGGCAGCCCCGCGGCAAGCAGGTCAGCAAGCCCGAAGGCATCTGGTATACGGCCGTGACGGGTATCTGGCAGACCGTCTGGCTGGAGAATCTGCCGGAGCATTATATCAAAGGCTATCAGTATACGGCCGACCGTGCGGCGGGCACTCTGACGGTAACCGTGGACACGGAGGGCGGCGATGCCGTCATCATCGAGGCGGACGGGACCCGTATCGAGGCCCGGCCCGGTGAAACGGCGGTCCTCCCGGTTTATAATCCCAATCCCTGGCGTCCCCGTCAGCCCTATCTGTACGACTTGAACCTGTACCTGCGCGACGGCGGGGCCGTGGTGGATACGGTGCGGGGCTATGCCGCTTTCCGTGATATTTCCGTCGTCCGGGACAGCCGAGGCAACAAGCGCATGGCGGTGAACGGCGTGCCGGTCTTTCAGTTCGGCCCCCTGGACCAGGGCTGGTGGCCCGACGGGCTGTATACGGCCCCGTCCGACGCTGCGCTGCAGTACGATGTCCAGAAGACGAAAGACCTGGGCTACAATATGATACGCAAGCATATCAAGGTGGAACCCGAGCGCTGGTATTTCTGGTGCGACGTGAACGGCATCCTGGTGTGGCAGGATATGCCCAGCATCACGGACAGCCGCAACAACCGCTGGGACCCCCGCGGATATGAAGGCACGGACTGGGATGCGCCGCAGGAGGTCCGTGACACGTATTACAAGGAGTGGGGCGAGATCATCGCCCAGCTGAAGAATCACCCGTCTATCGTGGTCTGGGTGCCCTACAATGAGGGCTGGGGCCAGTTCGAGACGGAGAAGGCCGTCGACTTTACCCGGGCGCAGGATCCGACCCGGCTGGTGAATGCGGCGTCCGGCGGCAATTTCTGCCATGCCGGCGACATTTTCGACCTGCACAATTATCCCCAGCCGGATATGCCGCTCTGGGAGAAGGAAAGCGTCAATGTGCTGGGCGAATATGGCGGTATCGGCTGCCCGGTGGAAGGCCATCTCTGGCAGCCGGACAAAAACTGGGGCTATATCGAGCACCAAAACGGGGAGGAGGTCCTGCAGCAGTACCGGACGTATGCCGATATGCTGAAGGAATGGATTGCCCGGGGCTGCGCGGCGGCGGTCTATACGCAGACGACGGATGTGGAAATCGAAGTCAACGGGCTGATGACCTATGACCGTGCGCTCGTGAAGATGAACGAGGATTCCCTGGCCGCCATCAACCGCGGTGTCATCGCCGCGATGCGGTAACAGCTGCTAAGCTTTCTTTTTACGCGAGAAGAGCCGCTGGGGCAGTTCCATGGCGAGAATGATGCCCAGGACGATGGCGACCGCCACCTTGACGGCCATGAAGCCGGTCGGACCGGACAGGTCGAACTGGTCCGACATCAGGTAATACGTGAACCAGAACAGGCCGGCGCCCGGCACCAGCGGGAAGATGCCGCAGAGCAGGAATACCGTGCTGGGGCATTTGTACCATACGGCCACGCAGCGGGACAGGATGCAGACAATCACGGCGGCGAGCAGGGTGGACACCGGCGCGCCGGCCCCGGCCAGGCGGAAGAGCAACAGGTAGGCCAGCCATCCCAGGGCCCCGATGATACCGGCAGCGGTATAATGTTCCCGGTCGACACCGAAGAGAATGGCGAAGGCGAAAGTGCCGACGAATGCGGCCAGGGCCTGCCAGCCCAGGGAGGCGGTTTCCGGGCTGATGCGGACGCCCTGCAGGTCGATGACGCCGCTGAAGACGGCCCCGTCCAGCAGGAAGCCCAGCGATACGCCCAGGGCGATGCACAGGAAGCCGAGCATGGCGTCGGTGAGCCGGGTCAGGCCGGCGATATAGTCTCCGTTGCCCAGGTCCCGTACGCCGTTGACAAAAGGCACTCCGGGAATCAGGGGCATGATGGCTCCGATGATGATGTTGCTCAGGCTGCTGCCGAATCCGATTCGGTAGGAGATGATGCATAACAAGGTGGCCAGCAGTGCGTTGCAGATACCTCCGACAATCTTGGACAGATAGCGTACGCTGACACCGAGCACAAAGGCGTTCAGCAGCAGGCCCACCACGAAAGCGGCGGCGCAGTCCAGGAATCCGCCCCCGAACACGGCGCAGAATCCCGCCGCACCGAAGGCCGACCCGGCCAGTTGTTCCCACACCGGTTTCGCGCGCATGTCCCGGATGGCGGCAAGCCGTTCGCGGGCCTGGGCGAGGTCCACCCGGTCGGCCGCGATGTCATAGCTGAGCCGGTTCACGGCGGCGACCTTGCTCAGCTGGATGCCGCGGATGGGAATGAATTCCACATTGGCATAACTGGCGGTCTGTCCGCCCGCCTTGGGCAGTTTCCCGGCGCGGCCGGTGGTGAAAATGCCGTTGGACAGCACGAAAAAATTGCCCGAATCCACGCCGAAATGCGACGAAATCCGGGCCATGATATCTTCTACGCGGGAAATCTCCGCGCCGTTTTCCAACAGGATATGACCGGCCTGTGCGGCCGTTTCCAGTACTTCGGTAAAGTCGGCCTTATCGGTTTTCATACCGTTTGCTGTTCAGTTTGAGGTTGAACAGGAGGTTGTTGAGGTCGGATTTGGACACGGAGGTGGAGCGGATATAGCCGTCCCGCTCCAGGGAGAATTCCAGCCGCCGGCAGAACAATCCCTTCCGCGTGGTGACCGTCACCGTCTCCCGTTCTTCGGTGGGCAGCAGCGGCGCGAAGTTGCCGGCCCATTCCGTGCGGGTGCCGGCCGCGTTCTGAACCTGGATTTTCAGCTGCTGCATATGCTCCATCGCTTCGGCGAAGGTGCTTCCCAGCGGGATGTAGAGTTTGTATACCGGGTCGAACATCACTTGCAGTACGTCATCACCGATGCCGAGGTTCCCCACGCAGAAATAGTACTGCCGCACACCGTCACGTGTGACGCAGAAGACTTCGTGCTCAACAACGTCGTTAACTTCAATCTGGGCGATTTCGTCCACTTCGGGGAAACGTGTGTTCTGTGCAAAGGCGCCCAGGGTACAGAGGCATAGGGCAAGGATGGTAAGAAATCTTTTCATAACGAAGGTGGTTTTCGGTGCAAAGATAGCAAAAAATGTGTATCTTTGGGCGTATTAGGAACATAATGATAACACGATGAATACAAGACACCTCGTCCTGGCGCTGGCTCTCACGGCCTTGTGTGCGTGCACCCAGACCCCGGAAACGTACAGGAACCTGGCTCACTACCGCGCGGCGCTGCAGTCGTCCGCCGTCAATTACGACCTTACCGCCCAGATGGTTACGGACGGTCTTCGCTGCGAAGCGGAGCCGGTCTATGACCGTTTTTATCTCAACGGCCGGCCGCTGTCCAAGAAAGAAGTCGAATGGCTCCATGACCTCTCCGACTGGAGTCAGGTCAATCCGACCGGCGGCGAAGTGGTCTACACCGCGCTGTTTTCCGACCCCAAACCGGTGGACCGCCTGCGGCTGAAACTGCGGCCGTACTACCGGGAAGACAGTGCCGATGCCCCGTACGGCATTTATCTGTATGTGTCCGATGACGGAGAAGTCTGGGACCTGGTCTATACCAAAGAGGGTATCCACGGCCCGGAAATGGACCCGTACTGGTGGGATTTTACTACGGAAGCGGCCCTGGGCCGGGTCCGGAACAGCCGGGGGTTCAAGGTGGAGCTCCATGCTCCGGACGTGGAAAAGTGGGATTTGTATGACTTCGGCTTCCTCCTCGGCGGGGAAAAGCAATATTACCTCGGGACCAATCCGATTCAGAGCGCCTGGGTGGCCGAAAGCGGGGCCGATGAATGGGTCTGCATCGACCTGGGTGCGCTTTCTACTTTTGACAAAGCTGTGATTCAATGGGTTACACCGCCCGCTGCCGCCCGCCTGCTGGCTTCGCAGGACGGTAAGGACTGGAAGACAGTCGCGTCTCTGGACGGGACCGATACCGTGCGTTTTGCGCCGGCGAAGGGCCGCTATGTCAAGGTGGCCGTGGATACCGTCCGCGGAAACGCCCTGCCGGCCATCGGTGAAGTGGAAATCTGGGGCAGCAATGACCTGCAGCCGGCTGTCTCCGACTGGTATCTGGTGCGGGCGGACCTGGCGGACCGGCCCGAGGCCTGGATTCCCGCCAAGGTGCCCGGAACCGTCCTGGCGTCCTATATTGCGGCCGGCGCTGTGCCGGACCCGCGCTATGCCGACAACAACCAGTCCATCTCCCATTCCTATTTCCGGGAGGATTTCATCTACCGGGGCACCCTGGCGGCGCCTGCCGGCACTTCCGACAAGGTCTGGCTGGACTTTGACGGTATCAACTGGAAGGCCGACGTCAGCATGAACGGGCATCCGCTGGGACGCATCGACGGGGCTTTCACCCGCAAGCGTTTCGACGTGACCGATATCCTGCAGGACCGGAATACGGTAGAGGTCCGCATCCATCACCTGGACCATCCCGGCGTGGGCCGCGGCAATACGATTCAGCGCAATGCTTTCAACGGAGGCGTCATCGGCTATGACAGTCCGTCCTTCCTGGCTTCCATCGGGTGGGACTGGATGCCTTCGCTGGCCGGCCGGAACATCGGCATCTGGAACGATGTGCGGCTGGTGCGCAGCGGGAAGGTCCTTCTTCGTGACCCTCAGGTGGTTACGCGCTTCCCGGAGGGCGATACCACCCGGGCCGTCATCGCGGTGGGCGCGACGCTGGTCAATACCTCCGATACCCCTTCCGAAATCTGTTGGAGCGGTTCCGTCGGGGAAGAGCGTTTCGCGCAGACCGTCACGCTGCAGCCCGGCGAGAAGCGGGCGGTCGATACCACCCTGGTCATGGAAAATCCCCGGCTCTGGTGGCCCAACGGCTATGGCGAACCCTATCTGTACGATGCCGCCATGCAGGTGGCCGGACACGACAGCACCGCCTTCAAGGTGGGCGTGCGCCAGATGACCTATGATACTTCCGACGGCCGGCTGACCGGCTATATCAACGGCCGGCGCCTGGTGGCCCGGGGCGGCAACTGGGGCTTCTCGGAGGCCAATCTCGGCTTTACCGCGCGGGAATACGACATCGCCGTCGACTACCACCGCCAGCAGCATTTCACGATGATTCGCAACTGGGTGGGGCAGACCGGCGACGAGGAGTTCTATGAAGCCTGCGACCGCCACGGCATCATGGTGTGGCAGGATTTCTGGCTCGCGAACCCCGGGGACGGCCCCAATCCCTTGGATGAGAAGATGTTCCTGGACAATGCCGGCGACTATATCCGCCGCATCCGCAACCATCCGTGCATCGCCCTGTATTGCGGCCGCAACGAAGGCTTCCCGCCGGAGCGGATTGACGCGGCGCTGCGCGATTCCGTGCTTGCCCTGACGCCGGATATCTTCTATATTTCCCATTCTTCCCGCGGACTGGTCAGCGGAGAAGGCGGCTACTGGCGCGAGAGTGCCGAGGCCTTCTTCAAGGCCAAGGGCCAGGACCGGATTCACAGCGAACGCGGCATGCCCAATATGATGAACTATGAGAGCCTGATTCGCATGATGCCCGAGGAAGAAGCCTGGCCGCAGGGCCAGTTGTGGGCGGAGCATGACTGGACGCTGAACAGCGCCCAGCGGGCCGGTACGTTCAACGAGACGGTCGAAAAGATGTTCGGGCCGGCGCCCGACGCCCGGACCTTCTGCCGGTGGGCCCAGTGGGTGAACTATGACGGCTACCGGGCCATGTTCGAGGGCCGCAGCGCCCAGCGGAGAGGTCTGCTGCTGTGGATGAGCCACAGCGCCTGGCCGTCCCTGGTCTGGAGTACCTACGACTATTGGTTCGACCCCACGGCATCTTTCTTCGGCGCCAAAAAGGCCTGTGAGCCGCTTCATATCCAATGGAATCCGGTCACCCGCAAGGTGGAGGTGGTCAATGTTTCCGCTCGCGACAGGAAGGATTTGACGGTCAGCGCCGAGGTCCTGGATATGTATGGCCATGTGCAGGATTCCGTGTCGATGTCGCTCGACAGCGACGAGGACAGTACTGTGGAATGTATGCGTCTGGAGCCGCAGGATGCGGATGTCTGGTTCTACCGGCTCCGCCTGTCCCAGGGTAATTCGTTGCTGTCCGAGAACTGCTATGTCCAGGGGCGCGAGACCGACAATTTCCGGGCCCTGCTGACCCTTCCCAAGCCCAATGTGAGTATCCGGCTCCGGGACCGGGAAGCCGGCCGGATTGTGGCCGAAGTGCGGAATCTCTCCGAAACGCCGGCCCTGATGGTTCACCTGATTGCGCGGTCGGCGGGTGACGAGCGGGTGCTGCCGGTCAACTATTCCGACAATTATTTCCACCTGATGGGCGGCGAGTCCCGTATCGTTACGGTCCTTGTAGCCGAAGATGCCGACTTGGATTTCGAGACATTGTAAAAAGCGGACTTCTTTTGATCAGCCCGTTATGCATCGTTGTCCAGAAACAGGGCGGCGCCGCACAGGACCGGGCTGGCCTTCGCGGAGGTGATACGCACCCGGATGCGACGGGAGCGGACTTCCGGGAAGGTGAGGATGCGCTTGTATCCCACCGTGCTCCCTTCGGCCAGCAGCTGCCATCGGCCGTCTTCGGCAGGAATCTCCACGACGAAGGAACGGATGCGTTGTCCCAGGGGGATGTACTCCTGCAGTTGCAGCCGGTTGAAACACCGCTCCTGCGGCAGGTCCAGGATGAAGGAGGCGCAGGTGTCTTTCGCGGCGGCGGCCCAGAAGGTGTCGTAGCCGCCCCGGAGCAGATTGCGCCCGCGGAAACGGAGCCCGTAGGACGAAGATGTCTGCACCCGGGCACCTTGGGAAAGGTCGTTCCCGAAAACGGCGTCCAGGCGCCGGCGGAAGGCCATCAGGCGGGCTGAATCGACCGGATGGATACGTCCGCTGGTGTCCGGCGGCACATTGAGCAGGAGCACGGCATTGCGGCCCACGCTGCCCAGATAGATATCCATCAGTTCATCCACACGTTTCACCCGGTCGTTTTCCGCTTCGCGCCAGAACCAGCCCGGCCGGATGGATACGTCGGCTTCGGCGGGAATCCAGTGCCCGCCGTCTTCGTCACCTCCGGAGAGACTTTCCGTCGGAGGTGCGCCTGCGCCGGGAGAAAAGCCTTCGATATGGAGCGTGCTCCAATTGGTCTCGGACGCGATGCCCCGCTCGTTGCCGACCCAGCGGGCGCCGGGGCCGGTATCGCTGAAGAGGATGGCCTGCGGCTGCAGGTCCAGTACGCTCCGGTGGAAGAGCGGCCAGTCATAGACCTGCCTCTTCCCGTTCGGGCCCTCTCCGCATGCCCCGTCGAACCAGTGTTCGAACAGGGGGCCGTAGGTCCCGTCGTGAACGCTCCGGAGGGTCCGGGCATAGTTGTCGTTATACGCCGGTGTCCCATAGGTGGGGTCGTTCCGGTCCCAGGGCGAGATGTATACGCCCATTTTGAGGCCGGTTTCGGCGCAGGCTTCCGCGAGTTCTTTCAGAACGTCTCCCGAACCGTCGCGCCAGCGGCTTTCCCGTACCGTATGGCGGCTGTAGGGATTGGGCCAGAGGCAGAATCCGTCATGATGTTTGGCGGTCAGGATGATTCCTTTCATGCCGGCGGCGCGGGCAATCCGGGCCCATTGACGGCAATCCAGGCCGGTGGGGCAGAACAGGTCTTCGGCTTCGCTTCCCAGGCCCCATTCCAGGCCGCTGAAGGTGTTGGGACCGAAGTGGACAAACAGGTTCATTTCCATCTGCTGCCAGGCCAGTTGGGCGGGCGTCGGCGTGGGGCCGACCGGCGGCGGGGCCTCCCGGCAGGACAGCGCGGCGCCCAGCACCACGGCGCACAAAAGCCAATTCTTTTTCATCAAACCTTTCATGGACAACGCTTTGGGAATATTCGTCTTTATCATGCTATCGCCCTGAACCGTCGCTGCAGGAGTTTTTAGCATCATTCATTCATGTATACGCAAAGATAGTCATTCAAAAAAAACTTGCCTCATTTTTATGAATCTTTTAGGTTGTCTTTGCATTTTGTCATCCAAAAAACTGTCATAAACTGAAGCAACTAATTTTTTTATCATTCCTAAATTGGTATATTTGTCTGATGGTGAAAAGTAAGGCAATATGAAAATAGTCCATACCAGCGACTGGCATCTCGGCCATTCCCTTTACGGATACAACAGGGATGAAGAACAGGCTTCGATGCTGCGGCAAATCGAAGAAATTGTCCGGGACGAGGCCCCGGACGCCCTCGTTGTGAGCGGAGACATTTACCACACCGGACAGCCCTCGGCCGCTGTCCAGAAAATGTTTACCGAAGCGGTGATGCGCATCCACCGGAGCCGCCCCGAGATGGCCGTCGTCGTGACGGCGGGCAACCACGACAGTGCGTCCCGGCACGAAATCTCCCGGATGCTCTGGAAGACCCAGAACGTCTATATGATCGGGCACGCGGACAAAGAACATCCGGATGCCCAGACGGTGGAGATTCCCGGGAAAGGCTTCATCATAGCCGTACCGTATCTCAATGACAGGAAGGTGCCGCAGGGATATTACCAGGACCTTCTTGACAGGGTGGCGCAGCGGAACCGGGACGGCCTTCCTGTGGTGCTGTCGGCCCATCTGACCGTCAGCGGAAGTGACTTCCGGGGCCATGACGACGCCCGGGATTACATGGTCGGCGGGATAGACAGTATCGAACTGGATGCACTCGGGACGGGGTACGATTATGCCGCCCTCGGACATATTCACCATGCCCAGACGCTGGCGGGGTCCGGCGGGAGGGCCCGCTACTGCGGCACGCCCATACCAGTCAGTTTCGACGAGACATATCCGCACAGTGTCTCCGTCGTAGAAATCGCTGCACACGGGGAACGGCCCCTCATCCGGGAAACGGCCATCCGGAATCCCCGCCCGCTGGTGAATATCCCCGCCGACGGCTTCGGGTCCTGGGAGGAAGTGACGGCGCTCCTGAAAGCGTTTCCGCAGGACAATCCGGCCTATATCCGGCTGAATGTCGAAGTGGACGGGTTCCTTCCGCCGGAAGCGAAGGCGGAAGCCCTTTCCATCCTGGCGCCCGGTGAGGCGGACCTGTGCTACATCCATGCCAGGAAGAAATGCAGCGAAACGACCGGGCGCAAGATGATGACTGTCGCGGAGTTCCGGGCCATGCAGCCGCTGGAGGTGGCCAAACGCTTTGCTGCAGACAGCGGCGCGGACTTCTCCGACGAGATGGAAGCGCTCTTCCGGGAAGTGGAGCAGGCGGTGCAGGAAGACAAACGCAACCTGTAGGAGGACCCTGATATGAAGATACAGAAGCTTACCATCCATAACATCGCATCTATCGAGGATGCGACGATAGACTTCACCGTCAGCCCCCTTTCTGACAGCGACGTCTTCCTGATTACCGGGAAAACGGGCTCCGGAAAAACAACCCTTCTGGATGCCATCTGCCTGGCGCTGTACAACAATACGCCCCGTCTCGACAGCACCCGGATGGAAGGGGCGGTCGACATGGCGGGCAAAGAAATCCCGCTGGACAACCCTGCCCAGCTTCTGCGAAAGACGGCGGGGGAAGGATTCGTGAAACTGTCATTCGAAGGCTCCAACGGCATTCCGTACGCAGCGGAATGGTCCATTGCGCGGGCGCACGGCAAGGCCGACGGGCGCATCCAATCCCGCAAGTGGGTCTTGTCCGACCTTCACTCCGGCACGGTTTATACCAAAGAGGTGGAACTGAAAGCGGAAATCCAACGGGCCGTCGGGCTGACCTTCGACCAATTCTGCCGTACCACGATGCTCGCCCAGGGGCAGTTTACCAAGTTCCTGGACAGCAAGGATGAAGAAAAAGCGCAGATTCTGGAGATGATTACCGGGGCGGATATCTATTCGAAGATGGGCGCCAAAGTTTATGAGATGACCCGTGACAAAGAAGCCGCCTATCAGTACGCCCGGAATGCCCTTCAAGGGATTGTCCTGCTCTCGGAGGAGCAGAAGGAGCAAAAGCGGGAAGCGCTCCGGGAGAAGTCGGCGGGCGTCGCGGCCTTACAGGAAGCGATGGAGGCGGCCCGGACCCGGGCGGACTGGCTGGAACGGGAAACAGAACTCCGCGCGGAGAAAGCCCGCGCCGAAGCCGACCTGTCCGAAGCCAAGGCCGTGACAGGGTCGGACGCTTTTCTCGCAGAAGGGGAGCGGATTCGTGCCTACCGCGATACCGCACAGGTGCGGGGCGAACTGGCGACCTGCCGGGAGCAGACCCGTCTGGCGGCCGGGGCCGAAGCGGCGATACGCGCCCTGTCAGGCACCTGTCAGACCGTCAAGGCGGGATATCGCTACCAACTGGACCGAAAGCGGCAGACAGAGGCATCGCTCGCCGAAGTGCGGGCTGCTCTGGATAGGGAAAAACCTGTAAGCCAGGTGATTGCGAAAGCGCAGGCCCTGTACGCCCAGCTGGATATCCTCCAGAGCGGGACCGTCGCCATCCATACGCTCGAGACCCGGATTGCCGCTCAGGAAAAGCAGGTCGACGAGACCCTGAAGCCGGCCTGTGACGCGGCCCGCGCGAAGGAAGACGCGGCGAAGCGGCACAAGGAGAACACCGCGCTCGCGCTCAAAGCGGCGGAGGATACCCTCACGGCCGCAGACCTCTCCGCTGTGCGTCGGGAGAGTGCCGCACTGGTCGCCATGAAAGGAAAGATAGACCTCGCGAAAGAGCGCATCGGGCATGTTGCGGAAGCCCGGGCGGCGCGCCGGAAGGAAGCGGACGCCCTTGCCGCGTGTTCCAACGGGATTGCGGACCGGATTACGTCCCGCGCAGAACGGTACGAAGAGGCCTGCCGTTTCTATACCGCCATGCAGCTGGCCCAGCGCAGCTTCGATGCGGAGCGGACGGCCCGGGAGAATTTTGTCGGCGATATGCGCCGGCGGCTGCAGGTCGGGGATTTCTGTCCGGTGTGCATGCAGGAAATCCAACAGGCGCTTCCGACGGATGCGGAGGTGGAGAACCGGCTCAGACCCATCGAGGAGGCATTTCTGACGGCCCGGGCCGCCTATGAGGAAAAGAAACGCGCCCTGGATGCCCTGGACGCTGCCATTCAGGCGCAGCAGGACCAGCTGGCCGAGCGGAAACGGCGCTTTGATGCGGACCGGACGCTCCCCCTGCAGGAGGACGCGGCCCTTGCGGCCCTGCAGGAATGTGGTATCGATACCTTTGATGCGGAGGCGGAATATAAGCTCGGTGTCATGGCCGAGAAGGTCCGGCTGAAGAAGGCCGAAATTGACGGCCGGGAAGAAAAGGGAAAAGGGCTGGAGGAACAGGTCGCCGAGGCGCGGCGGCTTGACCGGCTGGCCGGGGATGCCTATGAGTTGGCACGGGCGGCGCTGGCGCAGGCGGAGAATGACGTGAAAGAAGCCGTCAGCCGGATGGAACGGGACAAAGCCGTGCTGGAAAGCCAGCGAAAAACCGTGCAGAATGCCGAAGACGAGACGGATGCCATCGTGAAAGGAACTCCTTGGGAGGCGACATGGCGGGAGAACCCCGGGGTTTTCCGCGAAGAAGTGGAAAATGCCGTGCAGGCGCATCTGGCCGCTACGGAGCAGCAATCCCTTCTGGAAGAATCCCTCCGGGCACTGGAACAGGAAACGCAGACGGTCGGACAGTTGCTGCTCGACGTGGAGAAGATAGCCCCTTCCTGGGCGGCCTTACCGGCAGGGGAGGCTGCGGAAGTGCGGAATCTGACCGAAAAGGGTACATCCCTCAAAGACCGTCTTCTGGTCGAAAACCGGAACCTTTCGGCCGCTGAGGCGGCTGCCCGTGAAGCCCGCAGCAAGGTGGCAGACTTCCTGGCGGCGAATCCGGGCTATTCGGAGGAATCCCTGGAAGAACTATCCCGTTACCGGGACGAGCAGATTGCCGCCTGGGACGACCACCGGAAGGAGGCCCTGGCGGCCGAGATGAAACGGACCGGTATCCTGCAGGGACTGGAGAACCAGCTGAAGGAGCATGCTGCCAAGCGACCGGCCATCGAGGAAGGGGAGACGGTGGAAGTGCTGCGCGACCGGCAGGCAACGTGCCATGCGGACATCCTGGCCATGACCAGTGAGGCAGCCCTCCTGGAAGCCGAGCTGCAGGCCGATGCCACCCGTCAGGAGCAGGCGGGGAAGCAGGCGGAAAAGGTCGATGCGCTTCGCCTGGAGCGCGACCGGTGGGCCCGGCTCAATGAGATGATTGGGGACAGCACCGGGAAGAAGTTCCAGAAGATAGCCCAGAGCTATGTGCTGGGAAGCCTTGTCTCGGCGGCCAACTATTATATGAAGGAACTTTCGGACCGGTATACGCTCGAGGTTGTTCCCGGCACCTTCATCATCCTGCTGGAGGATGCATATCAGGGCTTTGAAAAACGGCCGGCCTGCACCAGTTCCGGCGGTGAAGGCTTCCTGGTATCCCTCGCCCTCGCCCTGGCCCTCTCGGACATCGGAGACAACGCCCTCTCGGTGGATACCCTGTTTATAGACGAGGGTTTCGGAACGCTTTCCGGCGAGCCACTGCAGAACGCCATCAACACGTTGAAGACCCTCCGCAAAAAGGCTGGGCGCCATGTGGGCATCATCAGCCATATCCCCGAAGTGCGCGAGAAAATTCCGGTCAAAGTGGTGCTGGAGCAGGATAACAGAACGGGAAGCAGCACGGTCAGGCTGGTGTCGGAAGACTGGTAGAAAACGCTCGGCGTACCTTCTTTCTTTTTCTGCTGAATACTAAATTATATTTATTTAGTTACATAGTTAATTTTTTTAGCTATATTTGCAGAAAAACGGGATGCGTATGAAACGACTCACCAAGAAAGAAGAGATTATCATGGAGCACTTCTGGGAGAAAGGCCCCCTGTTTGTCAGGGAGTTACGGGAATTGTACCCGGAGCCTCGGCCGCATTTCTCCACCTTGTCCACGCAGGTGCGGACGCTTCAGGAAGAAGGTTTCATCGACCATAAGTCCTATGGTCCCACTTACCAGTATTTCGCCAAGGTAACCAAGGAGGAGTACAAACAGCGCTCACTCATCGGCCTTATTGACAAGTATTTTGACAATTCGTACTTGGGTGCGGTGTCGGCGTTGGTGAAGGAAGAAAAAATCAGCGTTGAGGAGCTGAAAGAACTCATTGAAATGATTGAAAAGCAATGATGGCGTTCCTCATCTATGAAGGGAAAGTGGCGGCGGCGCTGCTGGTTTTCTATTTGTTCTACCGTTTTCTTTTGAAAAAGGAGACGTTTCACCGCTTCAACCGGGTGGTGCTGGTGGGAACGGCGGTGCTCAGTTTCCTGTTGCCGCTGTGCATCATTACCCTTCACAGGCCGGCGGAAACAGCCGTGGAAGCGCTACCGCCGGTGGCCGTCACGGAATTGCCGGAAATGGAACTGGCACCGGCAGTTGCGGCATCCGTTCCCTGGTGGCAGATAGCGCTTATCGTCCTTTTTTGGGCAGGCGTCGCCTTCGTTCTGGCACGGGTGCTCATTTCCATCTTTTCCATCGTCCGGATGATCCGCCAGGGAGAGAAAGTCTGCGAAGAGGACGGTTGCAAAATCATTGTCAGTGAGCGCGATATCGACCCTTTCAGCTGGATGGAATATATCGTCCTGTCCCGGAAAGATTGGGAAATGCCTCATGCGACCATCCTGGCGCACGAGAAGGCGCACATCGCCTACGGGCATTCGCCGGAAGTGCTGCTGGTAGATATTTTATCGGCCCTTCAGTGGTTCAATCCCGCCATCTGGATGCTCCGCTCCGACTTGAAGGAACTCCATGAATATGAGGCCGATGAGGCTGTGCTGCGCACCGGGGCTAATATCAAGGATTATCAGTATTTGCTTATAAGAAAAGCTGTCAGCAAGAGCGGCTACTCAGTTGCCAACAGCTTTAATCACAGTATCCTTAAAAATCGTATTACTATGATG
>CADBPR010000068.1 GCA_902796555.1 uncultured Bacteroidia bacterium | reverse complement strand
CTGGATGAAGCAGGTGAAGCTGTCTTCGATTTCCGGCGAAAAACGCCAATGGTGGCGGTACTCATTGTAGGCATCGCTGAAAAGGAACACGTCCAGCGTCTTGATGAGGTTCTCGTTGCCTGTTCCGGGTTTCTCTGCTTTGGTGTCAATCTCGCTGCAGGTGAACGTAAGGCTGAGACCTTCCCCGACAGGGGCTTCCTGCGTTCTCTCCCGCTGGCATGAGGCCAGGGAAAGCAGTGCGGCAAAAACGGAGGCTATGATGATGTATTTTTTCATATCGGGCTACATGCTGGGGATGATGATGGTATAGGCGCCGTCTCTTTGGATTTCGGAATCCAGGGAGAAATCGCGGCCGCCGGAAGCCTGTACGGAGAAGGAAAGACCGGCCTCTATCGGGGGATCTCCGGCCGCAGGCCTGTCGTCGTCATTGGCGGAGATATAGAAGTCGATGTTCACGCCTGGCAGGATATCACCGGCAGATGAGCCGATGGACCCTGTACCCACATGGAGATTGGCCCCGTCGTTAGGCGTTATGGTGTAATAATTGGCGTTCTGCGTCAGGTTGATGTGATACGTGCACTGCGTGGGCGAGTAGATCTTGAACATGCCGTGAATCTTCATGAGCTTTCCGTGCTCGTCGGTCTTGAAGGTGATGTTCCGGCCGCTGATTGTGCAGGTGGAGGTGTCCCAGCCTATCCAGCTGGCCATGGCGGACTGCTCTTCGACCGTTCCGGCGAGTTCCGTATAGTTCCAGTCCATCACCGTTTCTTCCACCTTGAAGATACCGCCCATGTAGGTGACGGTATAGGAGTACTTGTGGCCGCCCAGCCATTTGGTTCCCTTGGGGAAAGACAGGCGGGAGGTACGGATATCCGTCTCGCCGTCAATCTTGTACACAACGTCGATGACATCCACGAGCTCCGCGTGTTCGGCAGGCCAGACAAAATAGAAATCCTTGGTAGGCATCTGGCGCTGCGAGAGAACGGCAATCGGTGTGTCACCTTTTCCATAGCTAATGCCGCCCCAATTGACTCTGGTGGAAAAGTCGCTGCCATGTGTGGCATTGGAAAACACAACATCGGACGTCCCGTCCTGGTTGAAGGTGATGGTGGTTTCCTTGCTGTTTTTGAAGTTGTCGTTCATGTAAACACCATGCAGGTAGATGGGGTGTTCGCCGGCCGGAGTCTGGTCGGAAATCTGAAAAGATACGGCTACCTGGGCGAAGAGGTGGTTGAACACCAGGGGGACGTCCGAGTAGTCGTTGCCGGAGGTGTTGCGACATACGGGATTGGAGTACATGAAGTCGTATTGGGCCGTAGATGTGGTCAGTGTCGTGGCCGGAAGCGTAAGGGTATTGCCGCTGGCGCTCAGGCCGGTGCCGAAGAATGCCGCGGTACTGTAGCTGTCGCTGTGGTCCAGCCAGCTGAAGAAAAGGTGCGTACCGCCGCTCCACTCATACGTGGCGGCCGTTCCGTAGTCCCATTTGGAATTCGCCGTATCATAAGCGAGGGTATTCTCAATGTGGTATCTGTTGTCGTTATACCAGTCACGGATCTGGTACACGTCGGTATTGCTCACCGCATCGGTCGCCTTGGTCTGGAGGGGAGCGGCGAAGCGGATTCCGGAAGATGCCTCCGGGACGAGTTCGTTCCGGTGGCATGCGGGAAGGATTGTGAGCGCCGTCAGGGCGGCCATCCATATTGTATTGTGCTTGCTCATCATCTGCTGTTTTATTCTACGCCGATTTCGATGTCAGAATGGACAATCCATTGTTCCTGACGGGGATAATCGAAATTGATATACCAGACGGCTCCAGGAACCAGGATGCCGGTGATATTGATTTTCGCTGCGGCCGGGAAGGTGATCCAGTTGCCGCTCTGCTTCAGGCGGAGGGATTTCTGCGTACCGTCGCTGAGCGTGAAGGTGATTCGGATGCCGGTAATGTCCCGGGGCAGGGCGAACACCTTGAAATTCATCGATGTAAGCGTGGTGATGACGGGATTGTAGGCGGCGTTCTTGTCGTCGTGGAAAGCCACCCCGATGGTGTTGCTGGTGGCGCCGGAAGGCGCGAACGAAACAGCCATGCTGCTGAGCGGGTCGAACGTGGCCGTGACCGGACCGGCGAGGGGCATGCTCGTGGACGCTTCCGTCTCATAGGTGGCCGTTTCCATCTCGAAATGCGTGATGGTGATGTTGTCGTTAGCGCCGACAGTGAAATCGAAGGTGGTAAAGCCCGGATAGAAATCCAGGTTGATGCCGCTCGTTTCCGGCAGGCACTGGAGGCCGGCGACCATGAAGGCGTTCGACATGTCAGAATTGAAGATGACGGTATTGCTTGCCTTCCTGTTGTAGGTGACAACTTGGGAGGAAGGGATGGTGGCCGTCAGGCTGTGATCCCCGACCGTCACCTTGGAGGCGGGATATCCGGCCCAGAAATCGTGGGTGCCGGCGCCCCAGGTGAGACCGTTCTCGGCGCCGTACGGCACGAGGTCCGTCTTGCTGTTCACCCCTTGGGGGGAGATGGTGTGTACGGAATACTCCTGGGAGGCCATGGGCGTATCATTGTTCTTCATGGCCAGAACGATGATGTCTCCGTCGGACCAGTCAATCCGTTCGTAAGTTTTGCTGCCGGTGTTGTAAGTCTCTCCGCTGTAGGTCGTCTTGGTGACGGGCGCTTCGGGACGGGTCCGGGCGTTGAAGCGAATCGTAAGACCGCTTAAATCCTTGGCGCAACCGGAAAAGCCGAGCAGACATACTGCCGCGGCTGCTATGTTGATGATTACCTTATTTGTTCTCATGGCTTTTCGGAGACGATTAAGGTTTGTCCCACTCCTGGTTGAAGGAGGACTGTGTAAAATCCATGGTAACAACTTCCTGCCCCATCGTTTTCACTTCGGAATCAGGCTGCACCGTAGAAGCCGCGAGAAAATCGCTTTCCAGGGCGACGGGAACAACCTTGATGATTCGTGGAGCCATGTATGCCTTACAGAATCCCATAAAAAGTGCTGTCTTTTACTAACTAACCTTTACAAAAAAACATACAAATGTACACAAACTCCGTCAAAATAACAAAGCGGGGAATGGCCCCGGTTTTCATTTTTGTAAATTCTGTAACAGTTTTGTAAATTTTGAAAGTAAAAAGCCGGAATAGCTACTAAGAAGCGCTGCTCATCCACGCCGTGAAGGTCTTCCCCATCTTCTGTTTGAAGGCAGCGCTGAAAGTGCTGTAGCTGCTGAATCCGCTTTCGCTGGAGAGCTGGTTTGCCGTAAAGGTCCGGTGGCTGGAAACGGCCTCCTGATACAGGCGGATGAAATGTTCCACGCGAAGGCCGTTGATGTAGGCATTATACGTGAGCCCTTGCCTGGAGAAGTATTGACTCAGATAGGAACGGTTCGTGCCGATGACCTGGGCGAGCTGGGCAAGGGTGAGGTCATACTGCAGGAAGAGAAGTGTGTCTTCGCAGTACTTTTTCAACTGCAGGCCGATTACGTCGGGGACCTCTTGCGACGGCAGAGACTCCTCCGCGTCTTGCGTAGGCTTCTCCTTGACCGTGTTGCTGTTGTCCAGTTGTTGCAGTGTTTCCACACGCCACAACAGCAGTCCCACAACCAGGAGATTGACTACTTGAAGGGCATAGATATAGAAGATGCCGTCTTCATCTGACTTGCTGTATAACAGCATGGCCAGCAGCAGTACGGCCAGCACGAGCAGGCTTCGCCAGAACTCCTTGTGTTCCAGGTCGGCGAAATTGTCCCTGAGCCAGCGCCCATAGCTGCGGATGGCAAAGACCATATACGCCGAAAACAGGACAAGCAGACACAAGCCATACATGTAGGCTGGCATTAACAGCTGGGTATCTTCGAGGATAAGGCTAAGGACCACTAACACCGAGAATGGGACCAGTGACAGCAGGACCGGCCAGATAGGTCGTTTGCGGTCTTGTAACATGCTCAGCATAATCCCTGAAAAGGTAATGATCAGATACAGCACGTCCAGCAAGACCCCGATCACATAAGTGGTCTGGGAATAATGAAAAGCGACATACAGCCAATACACATGGCCTAGGGCTACAGAGATGAAGAAGGCCGCAGCCCATCGGCGCAGGCGGACGGGAGGCTCTATGCCACTGACAAATGCATTGCCCCTGCGCAGCAGCACATACAGGGCTGCCACCAAGTCCAATGTGATTACGCCTCCACATAGGAGGTCGAAGAATATGTCATGGATTAGCGTCAGATTATCCATCTTACGACCTCCTGTCCCAAAGCTGGGCTAATATAGCTAATAAATTATTTATCAAACCTTTACACTAATTACAACAACACAATTTTCCAACGTGCCGGCGTGAAAAACACCCGTAAAGGTAATAAAAAAATTGGAAAGAACCGGTTTTTAGAACTCGTCTAATGCAGATTTTCGCGTAAAAGTTCTGCCAAAATCGAAAAGACTTCCCTCGGAGCATAACGCACAGAGAACCTGAAATTTGACAAGAACCGCCAGCATGTGTCAAGTTTTCTCCGGAAGGCCGACCGATTCTGGAGGGTGTCCAGACGCCCCTGCCGGAAATGGCCGAAATTCCCGCCGCGGGCGACGATGTCAAAAAGCGGCGCGGGGTCCACAGCCTCGGGTACTTCGGCGGAAGGGTCGATGTACTCCTTCACGAAAGACAGCAGCAGGGCGTGCCAGCGGCCCAGGCCGCAGCGGCGAAACAGCGCATGAAGCTCCTGACGGTCACCCGGATAGGCTTGATAGGCCAGCGCGAAATCGATAATCTGCCGGAGTCCCACACCCACGCCGCAGGCGTGCTTGAGGATGTGCGCGGAAAGCATCAGCAGCTCTCCCTGGGGCGAGCCCACCGGCGGGAGGAGCGCGTCACGCACGTGCAGGTCGAAGTACCGGCGGTGCAGCTCCACTTCGCACCCGTTGCGCGTGAAATCCAGGCTGTTGTCCGGCTTGGGGGAGCAGGTGATGCCGGCGGCCTGCAACTGCTGCACAGCCCGCGGCATATCCGCCGGGGGTATGTACAGGTCGATATCGCCGCAGGTCCTGAGCCGGGGCTCGGGGTACCGGGCGGCGCAGCTGCTGCCTTTCATCACCACCGGCTCCAGCCCGCCTGCACGGAGGATGTCCAGCATTTCCTGCTCCACCTCTCCCAGCTTCAGGTTCCGGTTTACAATCCGGTTGACCTCTGCCAACAGCGCAAACAAGGCTTGTTCCGGCATACGGCACCCTTCCGGGAACTGTTCCGCCGCCCGGTACAGCAGCCCGGTTACCGCCTGCCTGCCGGCCGTCCGGACAAGGTCTGTCCAGGCGTCCCCGTCCAAGGTGTCAGGAGGACGCTCGCCGCGCAGAATCCGGAGGAGGAGCTGCAAACTGAAATCCCGGGTCATCGGCCGAAGAGCCTGTGCAGGAAGGATTTTTTGTGGTGATGCTTGTGCGAGTGGCGCCTGGCACCGTTCACGATTTCGTAGATTTCCCCCCAGTCCGGCAGCCCGCCCAGGTTCCGGTCGTCGATGTACACGTCGGCGACGAGCTTGGTGGAGGTAGTTTTGTCCGAAAAGGAGAGACTCCCGGTCGGCATGTCGCTGTTAATCGCGTAGAAGGTGAAGCCCCGCTCCTTGCAGAAGCGTATCGCGTCTTCCAGCAATTCGCCTTCGCGGGAGGTCCAGAGGATAATCTTGTGTCCCTCGGATGCCAGCCGGCGCAGCGTGTCAATCGCAAAAGGTTTTTCCTTGCCTATTTTCGGGTACTTGTGTTCTACAATCGTCCCGTCAAAATCAACTGCTATAATCATTTGTCGTCTTTTTCACCGTATCCGTAACCATAGCCATAGCCGTAACCGTAGCCGTAGCCATAGCCGTAACCATAGCCGTATCCGTAACCGTAGCCGTATCCGTATGTCGTGCGGATGTCACCGCCGTTGAGGATGATGCTCGGGTTGTTGAGGTGGCCGCTCTGGTAGACCGCTTCCAGTTCCGGAAGGGCCCGGCGGTCCACCCTGCCGCTGCGCAGGATGAACAGGTTCATGTCCACGACGCGCTGGACCACCATCATGTCGGCTACGGCATTGACCGGAACACCGTCCAGCAGGATGAAGTCGTATTCTTTCTTCAGTTCCTCAATCAGGTTGTCGAAGCGGACGCGGCCCAGCAGTTCGGCCGGGTTGGGCGGGATGTGTCCGCCGGGAATGAAGTCTACGCCGGGCAGGACGTCCTTGTGCAGGATTTCCGCCAGCCGCACGTTGTCGTCGAAAATGTAGTTGGACAGTCCGGGAACGCCGTGTTTAAGCGAGAAGAAATTGGACGCGGTACGCTTGCGGAGGTCCATATCCACCAGCACCACTTTTTTCTTGGCGTCGGCCAGACAGGCGGCCATGTTCGTGGTCAGGAAGGTCTTGCCGGCCGAAGAGGAGAAGGAGGTAGTGGCAATCACCGGGTGCGTGCAGCCTTCGGGACGCATGTAATCCAGGTTCGTACACATCAGACGCATGGCCTCGGTGAACACCTTGGACTTGGAGTTCTTGTAGGCCGTCGTGAGCGAGGTGTCGCCTTTTTCGCGCTTCTTTTCCCGGGCGTAAGGAATGTCGGCCAGGAATGGCATCGTCGTGCCTTCCTCGATGTCTTTGCGGGAGTGGACGCGGTTGTCGACAATGATGCGGAGAATCAGCACCACCGCAGGAATCAGGAGGCCGATCAGGAAGGCCAGCATCAGCATTTTGTTGCGGGAAGGATAGACGGGCATCCAGCTGGACGTAGCCGAGTCAATCATCCGGGCATTGTTGTCGGCCATCGCCTGGGTGAGGGAGTTTTCTTCGCGCTTGTTCAGCAGGAACATATACAGCGTTTCCTTGATTTTCTGCTGCCGTTCGATGGAGAGGAACTTGCGGGCCTTGGTCGGCATGGAGGTAAATTTCCGCAGCGAGTTCTGTTCCTGCTCGGAAAGGGCCTGCCGCTGGGAAATGAGCATGGAGATGCGGCTGTCGATGAAACCGTTGACGTCGGCCTTCAGGTCCTTGATGCTATCTTCGAGTCCGCTCAGGGCCAGGCTGTATTCACCACCGCCTTTGAGGAGGGTTTCCCGCTTGCGCACGGCGGTGTTGTACTTCTGGATGGCGCCTTCGATGTAGGTGTCTTCCGTCACCAGGTTGGCCGGAATCACCTCATATCCCTGGAAGGCGGAGCGCACATAGTCCTTGAGGTACCGCATGGTGCTGAGTTTGGTCTCCAGCTCCACAATCTGCTTGTTCAGGGCGTTGTTCTGGCTCAGATAGTCGGCGGCCGTGGCCTCGACGTCCAGGATGCGTTCACTGGTCTTGAGCCGGGACAGGTCCTCTTCCACCGAGCCCAGTTCATCCTGGATGATGGCGAGACGCTCGTTGATGAAGGCGGCCGTATTCACGGCGATGCGGTTCTTTTCCCGCACGGCGTCCTCGTTGTACTTCTGGACCAGCATGTTCAGCACGTCGTCGGCGCGCAGGTGGGAAAAGTCCTTCAGGGAGAGCTGCAGAATCGAGCCGTCGGTTTCGGCCTGGACCACCCTGAGGCGGGAGACAAACTGCGACGCGCGGACGGGAACGGGGTTCTTGATTACCTTGATTTCCTTGCCCATGTAGGCGGTGAAGCTGGAATTGGGGGAGAAAATCACCCGGTGTCCGCTCACCACGAGCGTGTCGCCCAGCTGTACCGTCTGCTTGGCCAGGCCGGAGCCCTCCACGGTAATCTGCATTTCTCCGGACGGGGTGACTTTCAGCTGGCACTGGAAGTCGCCGTCACCCCTGGCGACGAACATCCGCACCGGGGCGTTCCGGTACAGTTCGACGTTGCGCAGCCTGTCCTTTTCGATATAGTCGATATCGGCGTCCAGGGTCGTGACCACCATCTGCATCAGCTCACGCGATTGGAGCTGCAAAATCTCGTTGGACATGCTCACGTGGTTGATGAGGCTGCTGTATGCGCCCATCTGCACGGTGCTCTGCGTGTTGGACGGGTCCTTGATGATAATGGTCGCGTCGCTTTGGAACACGTGCTGCATCTTGGAATAGCGGTAATACGCGTAGCCCACGCATAAAACGACACATATCACGAACAGGTACCAGTGGCTGAGCAGATAGAAGAAAAGGTCTACCAGATTGACGCTGGCGTTGGTTTTTTTCTCGTTCATATACTTATCTTCTTGTGGTCCAGAGAATGGTATTTACGATAATGGATACAAGGGAAAGGCCTGCGGAAATGAAGGTCATGGTGGTCTGGCCGCTGGCCGAGAGCCGGACGCCCTTGGGCTTTACATACACCACGTCGTTCTGCTTGAGGTAGAAAGCCGGGCTGTCGAAGAGGGTTTTGCTCTGAAGGTCAACAGAATACGAATGGCGCACACCGTTTTCCGTACGGATAACCATGACGTCGCGGATGTCGGAATGATTGGTGATATCGCCGGTGATTGCAAGGGCCTCGAGGAGGTTGATGCTGCTGCCGGTAACAGGAACAACCGCATTTCCTGCACTTCCGATAACGGTAATGCTGAAATTCTCCAGCGTAACCGTTACGACAGGGTCGCTGATGAACCCGTTGGCCCGTATTCCGTCAGCAATGCCGTTGCGTATCTGGGAGAGGGTGGCACCCCAGACATTGATGGTTCCCAGCACCGGGAATTCTATATTTCCTTTCCGGTCTACAACGTATTTCAGGCCGGAACCGGCTTCGGAAAAGAGGTTGAAGGGAGCGGCCAGTTCGGGCGTGGAACAAGTGACGGTTATGCCAAGCCGGTCATCGGGCTGAATCACGAGCTCAGGTGCGGGTGGAGCCGGATAATCGGTATTGTACGCCATATCCATCAGGAAACTCATCTGTTTGGCAGTGGTACAGGACAGCATCAGGAGCAATACTGTCCACGCCGGAAGTGTTTTAAACAAGCGTTTCATATATCTGAATCATTGAATTAATCATTTTTTCTTCGCAGAACCATCCCGCGAAACGGGCGCGCGCCCCCTCGGAGAAGGCCTCGTAATGCGCCGTTACATCTTCGATGGCGGCGGCCAGCATCCGGGGGTCGCCGGGCGTTACATTCCGGCCGGAAACGCCGTCCGCGTTTACCCAGGACACGCCCGAGCCGGGAATCTTCGTGGCCACGACAGGCTTGCCGCAAGACATGGCCTCTATCTGGACGATGCCGAAAGCCTCCGTTTTCATGATGCTGGAGAGGACGAAAATGTCGCTGGCACCGTAATAGGCCGGCAGCTCTTCGTCAGGCAGATAGCCTGTGAGACTGACCCTTTCGCGGAGGTTTTCGCGGTCGATGAGCTCCTCCAGGCTGCTGCGCAGAGGGCCGGAACCGCCGATGACCAGCCGGTACTGTTCAGGCAGGTATCGCATGGCCTGGATGAGCACAGGGAAGCCTTTGTAGGGCACCAGACGCCCCACGGAAAAGAGCAGGACCTTCCCCGGGAAACGGTTTCTGACCGCCCGGGCACCGTCGGGGTCGGCGGCGACGGGCTGAATGCCGATCGGGACATAGGTACACTTGGACTGCACGTCTTTCAGATAGGGCGAAGACTGGATGTAGACCGGGGTGGTGCCGACGATGCGGTCGGCCCGTTTCACCAGCCAGTTCTGCAGGGGCCGGTACAGGGCAAGCAGAAACTTCTGCGACACGATGTCGCTGTGCCAGTGGAGCACCACCTTTCCCCGGAATCCGCTCAGGCGCAGTGCCAGCGCGGCCATCGGGTCGGGATGGTGGACATGGATGATGTCGTACACGTCCCTGTGTTTCCGAAGCCAGTTTATCATGGCCGGCGACAGCATCGTGGCGGCTTTTTTGGCCAGGGCCTTCACCCGGAAAACGCGGCCGTGCGCATTAAAGCGCAGGGTGCCGTCCGGCTGCTGGAATTCCGCATCCTGCGGGTCGGTGCCGTCGGAGGGAAGGCTTGCGCAAAGCATGTCGCAGTCCACACCCCGGTCCGACAGGCCCTTGGTGAGGTTCCACATCACTTTTTCCACACCGCCGCGGATGGGATAAAATTTGCCGAGCTGAAGGATTTTCATTTCAGAAGGATGTCGAACAGTTCATGCCAGCCAGCGGCATAAGGCTGGCGGATATCTTGTACGGGTACGGGGCCGAAGGAATCCAGTTTCCCTTGGATTACTTCCAGCATCAGAGCAGCCAGCCTTTCGGCATTCCGTACGGGGAAAAAGGCCACCGAGGCCGCACCCGAGGCCGTGCCATGGGCATAGGGGAGATCGGCCAATATCATCGGCTTTCCGGACGGGCTGAATTCCGATATCGGAAGGCCCCAGGTTTCCGACCGCGAGGGGAAGACCAGGCAGGAGGCTTCTCCATAAGTCTTCGCCAGCTTCTCCCGGGAGAGGAATCCGCAGAAGTCGATGGAATTGGTCCCGCCCCAGTTCCTGTGCAGCCACTGTGCATAGCGGTTCTCATCGCCCTTAACGGTAACCAGCACCTTGAAAGCGCCTTTCCCCAATTGTTCTTCCAGCAGCCGGGCCGCCTTGAAAAGGGTTTCAAAGTTCTTGTGGCAGTCCGGGGTTCCCACATACAGGAACACGGGAGGCCGCTTGGCAGGCGCCGGTTCAAAGGCGAGCGGCCGGAAAGCGGGCGGCGCCACGATGATATTCTTTTCCGGGAATCCCAGCATCTGCGAAAGACCCAGCCGCATCCAGTCCTGTTGCACGATAAGGTAACGGTTCCGCCGCACATTCCACTGATAGGCATAACGCGTGAACAGGGAGAACAGCACAATCTTGCGGTCCATCTTCCAGTCCTGAAGCGTGGGTTTCATGAAAGGGAATGAAGTGTGGCAGTACACGGCCTGGCGTTTTGCCTTTACGCGTGGGGTCGTGTCGTGAAGAGACAGCCACAGGTCCGTTTCCGGGAGCCGCCGGGAAATGCCGTTCATGGTTATGTACTCGCATTTGAGGCGTTTGAGCCAGCTTTCCGTGCTCCAGGGAATCTCTATGTAGTCGATACCCGGGAAGTCGCACAGGGCACGGCTGTGTACCAGGGCGGTAACGTGCAGGTCGGCCCGGCCGGAGAGGTACTGAAGACATTCCTTCAGCACCGTGAGCGTCCCTCCCTTGCGGATATTGACCGCGGACACTACAATATTTCTTCGAACAGCCGTATCCACTGTGGCATAATGTTTTCGGGGCTCCACTGCTTCGCCTTGCGGAAGGCGTTCAGCCCCATTTCTTTTCGTAGCGCAGGGTCCTGCATAAGCTTTTCCAGGGCTTTTGCAAGGGCAGGAATATCTCCTTCCTCAACAAGAAAGCCGGTCTTCCCGTCATCGATAATCTCGCGTGGGCCGCATTGGCAGTCGAAAGATACGGCGGGCACGCCGAAGGCCTGGCACTCCAGCAGTACCATGGGCAGTCCCTCGTATCTTGAAGAGAGGGCAAGCACGGAGGCACTGCCGTAGACGCTTGCCATATCGCTTTCTTCCCGGCCCAGGACAACAGAACCAGCAAGGGAAAGGCGCCGGATCTGCTCCTGCAGTTCTTCCCTCAACGCTCCGTCTCCGACCAGCCGAAGCGTCCAGCCTGCCTTGTCTTTTATCATATTCCAGGCATCCACAAGCCTGTCAAGGCTCTTCTGGTGGGAATATCGGCCCACGGCAATAACGGTTTTGCTGTCAAGGGCAGCGGGCTTTTCGGGACGGAAATCCACCGGATTCGGGATGACGCGTATGCTGTCGAAGGCTCCCCAGTTGATCCGGTCCTCTTCCGTCAGGGCTACAAAGCGGTCGTAGCGCCTCACCAGCCGTTCGTCCTGGAAGCTGCGGAACCGGTCTACGATGCCCCAGAGGCCCCTGCGGGCGTACTGAAGCCGTTTGAATCGGGAGAAATGCACTTCCAGCACTTTTTTGCTGCCGTCTTTGAGTCTCGGAATCAGGTTCACTTCGTTGCAGAACATTGATACGGTAATGTCCGGTTTCTTTTCCGAAAGGATGGCTTTCAGGGCTTTCAGGTGCTTCCGCTGTTTGCCGGGATAGTGTATCAACTTGTCCCATAGGGATGTTCCGTTGTTGTCTTCATAGCCGATGCCGAGATCCAGTATGTCAATCCTCGGATCCATCTCGAAGGCATAGGGACGGCCTTGCTGTTCGGTGGTGAGAATGGTCACCTGATGTCCGTGACGGACCAGCCATCCGGCCTTGACGCTCAAGACCCGTTCCATTCCGGCGGGGCGGTACAGGCCTGCTATGTTGTAGAGGATGTGCATGCGGTCCGTTTTTTTGTCATCCATCCCGAAAGCAGATGGATACCCCAGGCGAGGGCGATGGTGAGGACGTAAACCAAGGCTACGAAAAGGGTGTCGTCCGCGATTTCCCATCGGCCGCGGAGCAGCGCCATCGCAATTCCCTGGCAAAGATAGATTTCGTAGGAAATCAGGCCGATAAACGATATGATTTTCAGATTCAGCTTTTCAAGTGGAAGCCGTTCTGTGACCAAGGCGACAATCAGGCCTATGCAAACGTGGCTGACGGTAAAGGCAATGGCACTGATACGTTTTCCGGCGATGAAACTCAGGCAGAGAAGGACGGCAAGCCCTGACAGGGTAAGCCAATACGAGAGGGGATGCCGCTCAAACAGGGCAATCACTTTCTTTTCATAACAGGCGAATGCGATTCCTGCGGGAAATGCCAGTGAAGACACCCACCAGCCCTGCCCATAATGAAGGCGTATGGTCAGGAACATAAACAGTATAACCAGCGCAAGCAGGACAATTCCTTTCCAAATCCCCGGGAAAAAGCGGTAGGCGCACCAGAATGCCACGTAAAAGTACAGAATCTCAAGTACATACCACGAGAAGGGGAGGATGGGAATGCCTTGCGTGAACGTTTGCTTGGTCCCGTCTATCCACTGCTGCGGCGACAGCCACTGCAGCAAGCCATAGAGAAGGGTTGCCAGCAGCCAGGGCAGAAGTACTTTCCAAATCCGGCGGGAGAAAAAGCCCTTCAAATAGGCATCGCCCTTTTGCTGATAGGATGTCTGAAGCCCGAAGCCGGAGATGAAAAAGAAGATGGACACGATGGGGGCACCGAGCGCGATGAACGGACGGAGCGCATTGACGCCATAGAACAGCGCCAGATGGTCTGCCACAATCATGAGTGCGAGGGCCGCCTTCAACGGGGCCATTTTTTCTTTACCGAATGTGTACAAGATCAAGCGGATTCTTCAGGGTTTTCATCCAGATAGGCAAGAATCAGGAAGGGGGCGAAGACCATAATTACATCGCTGGATACTTTCATCCATCCGATGAGCGTGACGGCGAACAGCAGCAGGAATGTGAGCGTGTACTTGCGTGTATTCCGGATGCAGGTGACGGTCATTTGTGCAAACGCCAGAATCATCCCCGCCAGGCCGATGCAGCCGAAGTAGAAGATATAGCGAAGATAACCGATGTCGGTTTTCATATAATAGCCACCGTACAACTGTCCGAAGCGGTCCGGGATGTCGGGATTGTCAAAATAACCGTCGCCGATAAGCCAGGTTTCCAGCCTTTCCGGCCATACGACCATCCCTTTCAGAATCTCATTGGAGGATACTCTCCACTGTCCTTTTTCCACCAAGGAGAAGAAGCCTTCAAAGCCGAAACGGAGATTGTTTCTGAAGCCGATGTCATATCTGTAAAACAGAACTACGGCCGTTATGGCAATCAGTAATCCGCCGCCGATGATGCCGAAGGTTTTGCCGAACTGGATAGTTCCGCCGCTGGGCCATTTCAGAATGGCGAAACTCGCGATTGCGATGACGACCCCGATACTGGTGCTTCGCGAAATCATATTTCCGAAAACGGAGATAATGGCGAAAGACAGAAAATACAGGGCGCCTCTGACGGGCTGCTCATCGAAATCGGTCTGGCCGGCCAGTCCGGCGAGCACAATCAGTACGGCAGAGAAGCGCAGTCCGGCGGGGTCCAGGGCCGCTCCAAGTCCGTACAGCCGGTTTTCGGCGACACTCATATAGGCCTGCCCTTCTCCCATCAGGCTGTCGACAAAACGGCCGACGGCCGGCCAGATGGTCATCGAGTAGGCAAGCAGGCACTGTGCCACGCAGACAGCAATCAGATAATCCCCGACCAGTTCCTCGGTAGCCTTGCCGTGAATGGCGTTTATCAGCCAGATAACCGTGTAGGCGCCTCCCAGCCATACCCACACGGAAATGATGTATCGGGCGAAGGCATAGTCGGCGGCTCCGTGAATCGTCGTGGCGAAAAAGGCCCAGATGCTGATAACGGTGCAGATTAAACTGAGGACGATAAAATCCCAGGGGACCGAGAGGGCTCTCGTTTTTAACTTGTCCAGAACGAACAGGCCGACCCCGATGACTGCCAATATCATTTTCGTATTGACCGTGATACTGACGGGCAGATTGAATGGAAACAAGAATAAACTCGTTACCACCACCATAAACAGCATGGAAATGTAACGTATCATTTACGGTAACGCAGTTTGTAGAAACAATCAACAGCTCCGGAATAGAGCCGGAGCAGCGGATACAGCCCCTGCTTGGCCATCCATTCGACAGCTTTCGTCCTGAAATTCACTTCGGGATTGGAGACGATGAAGGCATTGGATTCCGGATACCACTCCCGCCACCTGAGGTACTGCTCGCGGCTGCGCTCCATGAGGAAGGGCAGTTTTACGTCCAGTTTGAAATATTCAAGATAGGCCGGATTCGGGACCGGGTGCTCTCCGAGAAAAGCCAGGACATCGTCGGCATTGGCTTTGATGTCTGCGAAATGCCGCTCCGACGCTTTCTTCGTGATGGCGTTCACATTCGTACGGTTGTAGTGGTACAGGGCTTCGCTCACATGTGATACCTTCCGGGCCATACGAAGGAGCTTGACAATCATATAATCCTCTCCGCCTTTGCAATGCTCCTGCGGAGAACGGATGCCGTTGTCGATATATAACTGTCTCTTTATCAGTTTGTTCCAGACGTTGTGCTTGAGTTTCCCGCAGAGCATTCCTTTCTGCAGCGCCTCGAACTTGTCCTGGTAGGAAGGCTGTGCCATATAGCGCTCCTTTTCTGCGAAAGAGAGAAAGAAATCGCAGTACACGAAATCACTGTCGTGCTCGCGGGCGCTCCGGACCATCTTTTCCAGCATATCTTTTTCGAGCCAGTCATCGGAGTCGCAATGATAGATGAACTCTCCGCTGGCGTTTTCCAAGCCTGTGTTCCGGGCTGCCGGAAGTCCTTTGTTGGCAGAATGGGTCAGGAAAGTCACCCGCCTGTCGTACTCGGCGACAATGCGCCGGGCCATGGCAACGCTTCCGTCCGGAGAGGCGTCATCGACGAAGATGAACTCCACGTCCGGTAGCGTCTGCTCCATCAGGGAACGGACACAGCGTTCGATGAACGGCTCAACCTTATAGATAGGCAGAATGACAGATACCGTCATAGGCGTCCTCCCTTTCTGAAATAGCGCCCCACGAGTTTGATTCTTTTCCCGAGGGACATTTTTTCCAGGCGATAGGTCTGGTTGAACCAGAAATCACGGGTGAAATGCTCATCGTAAAAAGGAGATTCCCGGTACTGCTCCCACCACAAGTCCATATTCGGACAGATTTC
This sequence comes from uncultured Bacteroidia bacterium, assembly GCA_902796555.1. Lineage (GTDB taxonomy): Bacteria > Bacteroidota > Bacteroidia > Bacteroidales > UBA932 > Cryptobacteroides. The sequence continues at coordinate 14,895 of CADBPR010000068.1, read as the reverse complement.
CCTCCAGGGTTTGGCTCCGTTGTAGTGGACAATTCCGCTGCGAAGGGCCTTGTCCAGCTCGGCGTCGCTGTAGTAGGGGCGCAGTTTTTCTCTCCGGCAGACGATGTCCTCGTAATAATTGACTGTCATGCAGAAGGACGGGGGCAGAGACGCAATATGGCCGCCGCAGCAGAGATTGATGATGTCCATATCCTGAAACCGGTACTTTTTTTCCCTGTGGCTGCGGAATTGCGCGAGTTTCCCATCTTCCCGTAGTTTCTTCGCGTTGATAATGAGATTGCCGGAGTAGAAATACCCTTTCTCCGGAGCGAGGCCCAGCGTCTTTATGTATGAAAGGTAGTCCCCGTTCATGACAGGAACGGAATTGACGCTTCCGAAGTATTTGTCTTCCAATGGGATGTCGTAGTATGCGCCCAAATCTTCGCGGAAAATCACATCCACGTCGGAATACAGTATTTTGTCATACTCCGGTATCAGTTCCGGGATAAGCAGGCGGTAATAGCAGGTCTCGGTGATGCCGCGTATTTCGAAGGCGCCCACAAATTCGTCTTTTACCGGGCGGAAGGTGATACGGCAGCGCGGAAACAGCTCTGCCAGTTTTCTGACAGGGGAGTCGGAAAAATCCAGACGGTCGCTGTGAAGGATGAAGATGTCGTAGAAACTGTCTTCGGCCGCGTGGCTGAGCAGCGAATAAATGGCTACTCCCGCGGGCATCTCAATCCGCTTGTCGAAAGCAAACGCTATGGGGATGGTTTTCATTGTGAGACTTTGCTTTGGTAGGAATCCCTCATCGGGGAGATGAAGCGGAAACCGTTGAAATACAAGATGCAGAACAGTTTTCTGGGAAGGGACAAACGCGAATGCAAAAGGGCTTTTCTGTGCTTTTTGTAGAAGGCGCGGGCCGCTTTGTAGCTTTCTTTCGGTGCGTATGTGAGTTTTTTGATAATCTGGGCTGTCCGCTCATTCAGGTTTTCGCGCAACGCCGGCGTGTCGAAGTAAGGCGCGCAGTTCTGGAGGAAAAGCTCATACTCGTTGACCGGTCTGCCAGCCCAGCGGTTGCTGATGGAAGCGGTATTGGCCGTCTTGTCGTAGTGATAGAATCCTTTGCCGACATAGGCGACCCGGCAGCCCGCGTGCAGCAGGCGGATGACCAGCAGTTCGTCTTCACAGTAGTTCAGCCCCTCGAGGAAGCGTGCGCCGCTGCGCGTATACAAATCCTTGCTGATGAGTTTGTTGCAGAGGCTGCCGTGGAGGGTGGTAAGCATCTGTTTCATTACATCAGCCGAGTCCGGGCCTGCGGGCTGCTCTTTTCTGTAGAAGGTACCCCTCCCGTTTTCCTCCACGAAGTCGCAAAATACGATGTCTGCATCCTCCGCGCAGGCTTTCCCGTACATCTGTTCCAACATATCCGGCTCAATCCAGTCATCGGCATCCACGAAGATGCTGTACCGGCCGCAGGCCATATCCAGGCCCTGTTGTCTGGCTCTCGCCGTCCCCTGGTTGGACTGGTGGTACGGGCGGATTCTCGCATCCTTTTGCGCATACCCGTCCAGAATGGCGGCCGTTCCGTCGGTGCTTCCGTCATCTACGACCACCAGTTCGAAGTCACGGAAACGCTGCCCCAGGATGCTGTCCAGACAGCGGGGAAGGAGCCCGGCGGCGTTATATACGATAACGATAACTGAGATTTCCATGGTTAAGGAATAATGAAGAATAGCCTCCCTCTTATGATGCCGAGGGTGGCACAGGCGATAAAAATGATGCAGGCTTTTTTCCCCATTTACTTAATGAGTGCCCTGATGTCGTTGGCAACAAGGCGGGAATAGGCTCGGGCCCCATCTGCATTCAGGTGGACGGCCTCCTGGAAAAATTCTTTATGGAGGGCAATCTGCTGGCAGTCATGATAGTCCCAAAACGGGATGTTCTCCTCCTTGCAGAGTTCCTTCAGGGGCGTGAAATCGTCCTGGGATGCGTATTTGGGAGAGGCTGCAAATACGAGGGGAACGCCTGCCGAGCGGCTTAGGGAAATGATGCGCCGAAGGTACTTGATTTTCAGACTGTCCAGTGATTTTTTGGGGCTGTCCGGGACGGGCGGCTCCGTGGTCATGACGCCGTGCAGCGGAACATAACCGTCACGGGGTGTCTCTTTTTTGACAAGATAATCGGCCAGCATGGTCAGAAAGCAGGTATTGTAGCGAAACATACCGCTGTGGGCCTTGAGCCATTCTTCCTGCGATACGTCTTTCAGGAGGTTCCCGACATCGGGGTCCCGGTAGTAGCTTTTCAGCAGGGAAATATATCGTTTGTCCGCATTGTCTTCCGGCGATACGTAGATGTCAAAGGCCGGTTCTATATCCACCAGGACCAGGCGGGGCTTTCCGTGTTTGAGCGCCATTTCCAGGATGCCGTCGGCGAAGATGATGCCATGACCTTTCTGTCCGGCATTGTATACGTCCAGTCCCAGCGTATCCGACAGAAAGGGCGTGTCGTAGTGGTGCAGGGCCCGGGATGACCCGAGGATCAACACATCGTGCGTGTCTTTCGATACCAGGTCCTCCAGGGCTTTGGTCCTGCCGCCCTTGGAGTGCGTGCGGAGATAATCCCCGGCCAGGCCGACGCCCAGGTCTATGACCGTAACTGCGGCGAAGAATACCAGAACTGACAACAGGAACCGTCTCACTAAAAACTAACGTAAATGAACTGTCCGCCGTCCAATACCCCGAACAAGCAGATGAAACAAAACAAGGCCAGGTATACGCCCCAGCGCACAGGCTTTGCGTTCAGGAAACGGAACCTGTCCGGAAAGAATTCTTCATGCAACTCCTTGAAAAGCAGGATGGAAAGCGATATCAGGAGAATCAATATGACGGCACCGCCCATTTCAGACAGGGCCGGAATGCCCGCGCTGGTAAAAATCCGGCCGAGGTACGAAAGGGCCGTTGCAATGTCCGGAGAACGGAAAAACACCCACGTCAGGCACACAAGAAGGAAGGTTGCGAGTATGCGTAAGGCCCTCACCAGGGGATTGCCCCCCTTGTCGTCCGTCCATCCCAGGGCTTTTTCCACAATCTGGATACATCCGTGCAGGACTCCCCAGATAATGAAGGTCCATGCCGCTCCGTGCCAGATGCCGGAAACGAGAAACGTAATCAGGATATTCAGATAGCAGCGAAGGCGGCTGCAACGGTTTCCGCCCAGCGGAATGTAAATATTGTCTTTGAGCCAGCGTGTCAGGGAGATATGCCAGCGTCGCCAGAAGTCGGTGATGCTCACCGCCAGATAGGGACGGCGGAAGTTCTGGACCAGGGAGAAACCTAGCGTCGAGGCAAGTCCGATGGCCATGAGAGAATAGCCGGCGAAGTCGCCGTAAATCTGTATGGCATAGAGCACTGCGGCCAGCAAAAGGGTCGTGCCATTATAATGGAGATAATGGGCATAGACCGTGTCCACGAAAATGCCGAGACGGTCGGCTATTACGACTTTCAGAAACATCCCCCAAAGCAGATATTTGAGCCCCTGAACCGCCATGGGACGGGAAAAGGGGGCCGGATTCTTTATCTGCGGCAGCAGGTCGCGGGCTTTGCTGATGGGCCCGGAGGCAATCTGGGGGAAAAAGGATACGAAAAGCGTGTAGTCCAGAAAGTTTTTCTCCGCTGCCTGCTGGCCCCGGTACACATCGAAGAGATAGCCTGCCGCCTGGAAGGTAAAGAAACTCAGTCCGACGGGGACGGCCCAGTTGAGGCCGGGAAGGGCAAAATGCAACCCCAGAAGTTCCAGCGCTGACGTCAGGGATTCATTCAGGAAATTATAGTATTTGAATGTAAGCAGCGGAGCCAGTGAGAGTAAGCCGAAAATCCATCCCAAAAGGGCTTTCCGTGATTTCACACGTTCAAAAGAGCGTGCTCCCAGATATGTCACAAGCGTCACATAGAGGAGCACCAGGGCAAAGACCGGCTTCCAATTCAGGTACAGCAGGTAACTGGCCACAATGAGCCAGATTTTCCGCAAGGTCGGCAGTCGCTGCGGAATGAGCCAGTACAGAAGGAATACCGGCGGAAATACAAGCCAGAAATGGAGCGAGTTGAAAGCCATTATGAGATTTTTCTCGTCCCGACCAGCAGTTTGAAAAGATAAAGAATCGCTCGGGTGAAGAAATTCTTCTTGTTTTTCAGCAGGATGATGGCAACATCGCCCAGGAAAAATTCCTTCTGCAGTTGCTTTGCCCGCTGAGGGTCTCTCTTGAGCAGTTCAAAATACCTGTCGGCATACAGATACGCCAGACAAGAATAATGATACCTTTCCCCGACAAAACTGCCTGAGCGCCCTTTGGACAGGGAATCTCCGATTCTGTACAGGACCGTGGTCTTGTCGAAAAAACTGAGTTTGATACCTTCCTTGGTAAGATGGAGCCAATGGGGGTCGTCTTCGTTGTAGGGGTACTGCTCCAGAAAAGGGTGCGCCACGGCCAGGCTTCTTTTCCAAAAGACGGAGTTGCTCGGCGTGAAGCAGACAGAAAGTATACGGTTGTACTGCTCCTGGGCAGACTTGTCATAATACTGCTTGGCGCTTTCAGCGGGCTGATATACATCAGTCAGAATCCGGTTTCCCTGCGCATCCACATAGAACTGGCGCACATTGGAAAAGATGATGCCGTCGTTCTCGTTGCTATGCACAAACGCCATGTTGTCCGATATGCAGTCGGGCAGAAGAAGGTCGTCTCCGGCAATATATTTCAGCCATTCTCCTTTCGTTGCCCGGATTGCGCAATTCAGATTGGCGGCGACCCCTCCGTTCTGTTTCGTACGGATAACCGCCGTATCCTCGAAACGGTCACTGTGGGTTTCCAGCCATTTGCGGCAAATCTCCACAGTGTCATCGACGGAACAGTCATCGGAGATGATCAGTTCCAGTCTGGGATAGCTCTGCTCATAGATACTGTCCAGCGTCTCAACGACAGTACGACTGGAATTGTATGTAATCACGCAGACCGACACCAATACGGGGGCGGATTCTTTATCCATTCTGGCCATGACAAATCCTTTCTTTAATCATTTCAAAGATTTTTATTTTGCCCTCAAGCATGTACAAGGCATAGATGCATGATATCACGGTTGCAAGGGCACACACCCAATACTTCAGAGGGGCGGGCATCAGAAGAATCGTCACCAAGGCTCCTCCCACCAGAATCAGCTGAAGAGAGAACGAGAAGGTGAATTCCCGCGAAAAAACGAAGCCGTAGCGTTTGGCGGCAATTGCATAAACCAGGACGGTATAGAAAAAATAGTTCACCGTGAAGGCAATACCCAAGCCCAGGAGACCGCCCAGTTTGTATCCCAATATGCTCAGCAGCAGATAGGAGGCATTGGCCGTGAATTCAGTGAAGAAGAAAAGTTTGGATTCCGCCTTGGCCACGAACTGGAAAGCAATCAGCCAGGATGCCAGTTTGAACATCATGCCGGGGCAGCACCACAGGATGAAGGGGGTGGCATCCAGGAACTGGTCCGAATACAATATCTTGATAATCAAAGGCATAAGGAGCACGCAGAAACATAGAAGCGGCGCCAGGATATGGGTTGCAATCTCCCCCTGCCGGCTCACGATTTTCCGGCACTCCTTATCATCCTTGTTCACCTCGGCAAGGCGTGGGTAGTAATCGGTTCCGATGGCGGTGAAAACCATGCCCACATACGTATTGATGATGGTGAATCCGGCTTGGAAAAGTCCCACGGCGCCGGTTCCGCCGGTATGCATGATGAAACTCCTCAGCACATAAGCCGCTCCGCTGACCAAAATGCCGCTCACGCTCATGGCAATGCCCATCTTCACCATCAGTTTGCCGTCCTGCCAGGTTTCCTTGGCCGTCATCTCGGCCTTGGGAACCGACACCTTCCGGGAGAACAGCCAGGTAACGGCCAGGGTGATGGCGGAATTGAGGATGAGGGTCGGAACGATACCCTTGATGCCGAAGGCATAATAAATGGGAACCGTCGCGATCAAGCCGACAGTGGCTCCTGTCGCCGATGCCCGGGCCAGATCCTTCAGACGTCTGAGTCCCTGCAGCACAACGCGCTGGCCGGCTGCCAACTGGTCCAGCAGCAGGATGCAGGAAAGCAGGATGAAAGGAACCGTATAGTCATAACTGCCAAAGGTGAGTTTGCTCAGTACCGGCGACAAAGCCATGACGGCAATCATACCGGCAAGACCGGTAAACCACACCAGGCGCCGCAGGGTTGTAACGGTTCTGCTTATCTTTTCCGTATTGCCGGTGCCGTTGGCCTCCGACACATCCCGGACCGCGCTGCCCGAAAGCCCCAGGGAGGAGATGCTCTGGACAAACTGGAGCGTGGACTGAAGCAGCCCCTGTATGCCCATGCCGGCCGTACCAAGAAGTACGGCGACAAATTTGCTCCTGATGACATTGATCAGAATCTGGTACAACTGAACACCTCCAAAAAGCGTAGTGGCCTTGAAGATGCTCTTGTACGAGCGGGTTTCCTCGATTGTAACCTCGGGTGAGGACACGTTTATCTGAAACTGTTTATCAACGAGACAACCTCAGCGGCTTCGTCTTCCGTGATGCACGGGCCGATGGGAATGCTCAGTTCTTCGCGCGCCAGTTTTTCCGTAATCGGCAGGCTGTAATGGGCCAGTTCTTGGTAGCACTCCTGCTGATGCGGGGGGATGGGATAATGAATCAGTGTCCCGACGCCGTTATCCTTCAGATATGCCTGCAGCTCGTCCCGGCGCTGACAGAGAATCGGGAAGAGGTGATAGACATTCTGCGCATCGTCAAGCCGCGCAGGAAGGCTGACCAGCGGATGGGACAGATGTTCGTAATAGTACTTCGCGATACGCTGCCGGCGGGCGTTGTCTTCGTCCAGGTACCGGAGCTTGACGTCCAGGACGGCGGCCTGGATTTCATCGAGGCGGCTGTTGCGACCGGTGTACTTGAAGACGTATTTCTTCTGGCTGCCGTAATTGGCCAGGGCCCGTATCGTGTCGGCCAGGAGGGGGTCGTCGGTCGTTACGGCCCCGCCGTCGCCCAGGGCGCCGAGGTTCTTTCCGGGGTAGAAACTGTGGCCGGCGGCATCGCCGAGGGAGCCTGTGCGGCGTCCGTCCGCCGTACGGCAGCCGTGCGCCTGAGCATTGTCTTCAATCAGCTTCAGGCCGTATTTCCGGCACAGCTGCCCGATTTTGTCCGTGTAGGCGTTTCTTCCGTAGAGGTGTACGATGACAAGGGCCCGGGTCCTGTCCGTGACAGCCGCTTCGAGGAGACTGTCGTCGATTTCCAGCGTATCCGCCCGCGGCTCCACCAGAACCGGGGTCAGCCCGTTTTCCGTGATGGCCAGGATGGTGGCGATGTAGGTGTTGGCCGGAACGATGACTTCGTCGCCGGGCCGCAGGACGCCGAGTTCCACATAGGCACGGAAAATCCAAATCAGGGCATCCAGCCCGTTGGCGCAGCCCACGCAGTGCTTCGTGCCGATATAACGGGCATAATCGGCCTCGAAGCGTTCGTTTTCCTTTCCTTGCAGGTACCAGCCGCCGGCGACGACTTTCGAGACAGCCTCCTGGATTTCTTCACCGTGGAGCGCCGTCACATCTTTGAGCGATAAAAACGGAATCACTGATCTGTCTTTTTGACGAATTGGGCCGGATTGCCAAACCAGACTTCTCCGGCCGGAATGTTTTTAGTGACGACCGAACCGGCGCCCACCATGGCGTTTTCTCCGATTGTGATGCCGGCCAGAATCGTCGCATTGGCGCCGATGGAGGCTCCCTTCTTCACAAGGGTGCGCACAGGAGTTTTGTACTGCTTGGAGCGGGGGAACAGGTCGTTGGTGAACGTCACGTTCGGGCCGATGAAGACATTGTCTTCGAGTTCCACGCCGTCCCAGAGCTGGACGCCGGATTTCACGGTGACGTCATTGCCGATGCGCACGTCGTTCTCCACCAGCACGCCGGCGCAGAGGTTGCAGCCGCTGCCGATGACGGCCTTCTCGAAGACCACGCAGAACTGCCAGATGCGGGTGCCCTCACCGATGGCGGTGGACTTGCAATCTGCAAGCGGATGGATGAAAGCCATTATTTCAGCTGTTTGCGATATTCCAAAAATTCCTGATAATCACGGATGTAGTCTTCTTTTACATAGACGTCCGAGGCCAGGACCATGCACACGGCGCCGGAGGAGAAATCATCCAGGTCTCTCCAGATACCCGGGCGTACCAGCAATCCCTTGTACGGACGGTTCAGGAAATAGGTGCGTTTTTGACTGCCGTCATTGAGAGTCACCTGGAAGGAGCCGCTTGCGGCAACGATGAGCTGCGAAAGTGATTTGTGTGCATGTGAGCCCCGGGCTGCTCCGCCGGGCACATCGTACAGGTAGTAAACCCGTTTCACGTCGAAGGGCAGCGTGCCATCGTTCTCCACGACGGTCAGATTGCCCCTGCGCTCGCCTTTGATTTTGCCCAGTTCGATGACCGGACAGTCGTTTACGCTATATTTCGCCATTGTCGGCCAATGCTTTCAACTGATGGATGTCACGCACATACTGGGCGGCATCATAATGCTCCGAAGACAGCACCATGGCCAGGGAGTTGGTCGAAAAATTCCGGAACTCATGCCAGATGCCGCGGGGGATGTACAGTCCTTCATAGGACCGGTTCAGATGGAACGTCTTTTCCTGCGTTCCGTCGCTCAGAAAGACATCGAAACTGCCCGACAACGCGACCACGAAATCATCTGTCGCCCGAAGCGCATAGCCTGCCCGGCGTTCGCCTCCCGGCACGTCGTACAACCAATATGTCCGCTGAATCCGGAAGGGGAAATGACGACACTCTTCGATGAAGGAGAGGTTCCCCCGATCGTCCGGAATAATCGGAAGCTGGATGATTTTACAGGCCTGCAGTTCCATTCTTACCACTGCCTCACTTCCACACGGCGGTTGCGCTGACGGCCATCCGGCGTGTTGTTGGAAGCGACGGGGCGGGAATAGCCGTATCCGTCAATGCTGATGAGCGAAGCGCGGGCGCCGTTGTTCACGAGGAAGTTCTTCACGCTCTGGGCGCGGCGCAGCGAAAGATTCATGTTGAATTCCCGTCCGCCTACGCTGTCGGTGTGGCCTTCGACAATGATACCTTCACCGGGGTGTTCCGTCATCCACTGTACGACCGCCATCAGTTTGCTCTTGGCATCGGGACGGATGACGTCGCTGTTGGTGTCGAAGAGCGCTTCCGCGCTGATGGTCGTGATGACCGGGTGGTCGATGTCGTGGTTGCCGGTAGGGGTATTCGAGGCGTCGGACGCATGGTTGCGCGGAATCCGCTCTACGATAACGGTGTCGCGGACAATCTCAGGACGCACCTCGGGTACCACCACCGTGATGGGCTGCGGCTGCACAGTAACGACAGGGGGCCGTTTGGCCGGCTTGCCCAGGTTGATGCTGATGCCGAGCGTCGCGCTCAGCGTCAGGGCGGGGAAACTCTTGGAATCCAGATAAATACGGCTGCTGTACGTGGTGGCCTTGATATCCGGCACGATGGCAATCCGCTTCGTGACATAAATCGGGAAAGCGATACCGACACCGCCGCCCAGTGCACTGTTGTCAATCCTGGCCCAGCCGAGGTGGATGTAGGGAATGATGTTGCGGTGGGCGCGGATCAGCATGTCACCGTGTACATACTCATATCTCTTATAGCCGAAGTCCGTGAATTTGTCGGAAATGGAAAGGCCCTGGAGACCGGCACGGAAGCCGCCCCAGTTGCTGAACCAGTAACCGAAATAGATATCGTCGGCAATGCCGGCGCCGTTATGCGAATTGGCGCGGTCCACATTGCGCTGACCGTCGAAGCCGAAATTCATGCCAAGCCCGGCTCCTACGAACCAACGGCTGTTGTCTTCAGGTTCTTCCTGGGCACGTGCCGCTAAGCAAAACGAGAAAAGAGCGGCAGCGATGAGTGCAATCTTTTTCATTCTCTAAAACCTGTATAAAATACCGATTGATATCAACCCGCGGAGGTCCAGCGGGAAACCGCCGTAACCTGCATAATTGTTGGCCTGCTCTTCCGCACTGGGCAAGAGGCCGTTGTATTTGTCCGTGTAGGCTTCGCCGCAGATATCGCCATAGATGCCGATGTGGTCGGTTATGTTATACTCGAAAATGCCGCCGAGACGGAATCCGAAGACCGTATTCGGGTCGTTCACTTCCTGCCACGGGTGATTGGGGTCCGTCATGTGGAAGGAATGTCCGACACCTAGTCCGCCGTACAGTTTAATCCGGAAGAATGTGAGCATGTCGGCAAGCCCGTGTATGTCCAGCATGGCATCCGCGAAAACATTGACGCTGCTGAACGTGTAGGGATAGAAACCATGTGCTGAGGTTTCCCGGGTGTTGCAGGCGCCGGCGTTTTTGGCATAGGAGGCGCTGATTCGCAACCCGAAAATATCATTGATATCGTAACCTCCCACGAGGCCGGCCTGGTAGGTAATCAGGCCCCACGTTTTCCCGTTCTCCCGGTAGGAAAAGTAATTTTCATAAATGTTGAGCATAGGCCCTTGCTGCACGCCCAGATAAAAGCGCCCTTCGTGGCTGTGTTTCACAGGCTGTGCGGAGGCAAGTGCACAGGACATCATGATGGCTAGTGTTACGCCAAGGAATCTTTTCATCGTATTCGTATTCATTCGTCAATCAAAACGGCTCCGCCGCTGGGATTGTCAGTAACATCCCAGGATGTGGGGTATGGATAACAATTCCATTTGGGGTGCGAAGTTAGTTTTTCTTAACCAAAGTTGCAAGTATTTGCCCGTAAAATCCATTATAAAAACATTTTAAGCGGTCTTTCTACGATATTTTTCCCGCAAAATCCGACGAAAAAGAAAAAATAATGGTATATTTGTATACTTTAAGATGAAGCGGTATAATTTCATATTGTTTTCCCTTTCGCAGGACGTTTTACTGTCGCTGATTGCTTCCCTTGTTTCAATTCTTGTAATCCGGTGGATTTCTGATCCTATTCCGGGCTATACCGCGCTCGTTATCAAATGGCTTGCGGCGGCACTGGTGGGGACGGTCCCGGGCATTCTGGTGTCCGGGTGCAGCAGAGACGTTAAAAAATATGCGTCCGTACGGTCCATCGCCAGGGTGCTGATCGCCATCCTTGTCAAGGATGCCATTCTGGTTGTCGCGCTGGTCGTCGGCATCGTGCATTTTCCGCAGATGTCTCAATATCTGTTGATTATGCTTATGGACTTCATCCTCACGGGAGGCGCCCTGTCCTATCTGCGGGTAGCGTCCAGGCTTCTGGCTTCACGCGGGCCCAATCCGTCGGAGATGGCTTCGCGCAAAACGGCGCTGGTAGCCGGGACGGATCAAATCTCCCTGAACCTTGCTTCGGAGCTGGAAAATGAGGGATACGATGTGGTCGGCCTGCTTTCCCGTCGGCCGGAGATGAACGGACGCGTTATCCGGGACTATGTGGTATACACCTGCAAATCCGACGAGGACCTGGAGAATCTTTCCTGGCGCTTCGGCGGCGTGGACGGCGTCTTCTTTCCTCGTACGATTATGAAACATTCGGACGGCGCGGATGCCGACGATGACCAGGGCGAACGTGACACCGTGCAGCAGCGCGACAAGATGTCGCGTTTGGGCCATATGGTCAAACGCGGATTCGATATCGGACTGTCCGGCCTGCTGCTGCTCGTTTTCTCTCCCGTGATGGCGGTTTGTGCCATCCTGATTCGGCGGGAAGACGGCGGCCCGGTATTTTTCGTCCAGGAACGCATCGGCCGTGGCGGCAAGCCTTTCAATATTTATAAATTCCGCTCGATGCGGACCGATGCGGAAGCGGCCGGCACTCCGGCCCTGTATTCGGGAGACGAGGACCCCCGACTCACCAAGGTGGGACATTTTTTGCGGGCGCATCATCTGGACGAACTTCCCCAGCTGTGGAACGTTTTCAAAGGTGATATGTCCTTTATAGGTTACAGACCCGAAAGACGTTACTTCATCGACCAGATTAAGCGATACAACGCAAGATACGATTATCTGTTCCAGATTCGCCCTGGTGTTACCAGCTATGCCACCTTGTACAACGGCTACACCGATACAATAGACAAGATGCTGACCCGGCTGGACCTGGACCTGTATTATTTAAGGAACCACACCATTTGGTTTGACATCAAGGTGCTGGGGCTTACCTTCCTCAGCATCGTCAGCGGGAAGAAGTTTTAGCGGTGTCGGATGGCAGAACAGCAGGCATATTGGTTTGTCGCAAAGACGCGTCACGGTGCGGAGCTGTCCGTAAGGAACCGGCTCACGCAGCTTGGCGTGGAGAGTTTTGTGCCGACCAGAACGCGCCGGGCCACCCGCGGGAAGCGGATGGTGGAAGAGCCGTTGCTCACGAGTTATGTCTTCCTGCATGCCAGCCAGAATGAAGCCCTCAATCTGATTCATTTCTACGGCGTGAAAGCCGACCTTGTGAACGACTGTGCGACGCACAGGCTCATGTTCGTCTCCGATAAGAATATGGAGGATTTCCGGCGTGTGCTGGCGGCTTCCATCGAGGAGGGCGGCCTGGTGGACAAGCCGCTCTGCTTGGGCGAAAAAGTGCGCGTAACGCAGGGTGTGCTCAAAGGCGTGGAAGGTTACGTACTGGAGCTGCAGGGTCGGATTTACGTTGTCGTCGGGCTGCTGAACTGTGTGTTCGCCCGCGCAAAAGTGCCCAGAGCCTGGCTGGAAAAGATATAGGCCGCTGTTCCTGCCTTGTTTACGACCGCTGCTACCCGCTACTTTTTCTACACGCCTGATAATGAGGCTGTTAGCGGAGGTAGGTGTTTCAAAAGCAATATTACAAATTTAAATTTTGTTACCGGTCAGATGCTGCCTTACCCGGGCTACCATTTCCGGCCCTGTCTGGGCCAGATAGTCCATGCCTTTCTTCGTGAGAAGGTACTTCTGGCGCGGGTGACGGGGGGCTCTGGGGTACAATAAACACACGATTCCCTGCTGTAAGGCGGGTGTGAGGTATAGTTTCAGGAAGTTTTCCCGCCCTTTCAGGCCCAAACCGGCCATCATTTCCTTTACTGACAGGAATTGTTCTCCTATTACGGCTGCGAGGAACAGCAGATTGGGATTGTCCAGGCTGTTTTCTCCGGACGGCGCCGATTTCTTCTCCTCGGCAGGTTTCTTTGTTACAATTCTGGATTTTTCTTTCTCTTCGGTTGCTCTTTCTTTTTCTGCTGTAGATTTTTCTCTCTCTTCGGGCTTCTTGCTATTTTCTTTATCTTTTCTTTGCTCTTTCTTGCTATTTTCTTTTACTTTTCTTGTATTGCTCTTGCTATTTTCTTCTACTTTTATTGTCTCGTCCTTTACTTGAACTTGTACTGTGCTTGTACTTGCGTTCATGTTGGATTGAACACTCCATTCTGCGGCCGGACGAACGTGTATGTATCGATTCCGAAGGTCCCATTGCTCGCCCAAAATCAGGTTCCGGAAGAAGCGTTCCAGATAAATCGTCTGTGGCTCGATATTCTTCACCAAATCCCTGAAATTCGCCCTTACAAGGGCATTGTGGAAGTACCATGAATCATTTGTGAAAGTATTGAATTTGATACTAATCCCCAAATAACGCAGGTACAGGAGGGTAAATACACCGGTAAAACGCGTGTTCCCTTCGCCAAAGGCACAGATTTCCCAGAGTTCGGAAATAAAGCTGCTCAGGTGCGAAATCAGTTCATCTGACGTCGCATCCTCATAACGATATTGCTTCTCCTGTGCGATGATTTGTTCCAGTGCTCCGGGCAGGGTCTCCAGTCCCAGGAAACTGACGGTATCGCCGCCCAGTACCCATTCTCTTTTTGATACATCGGCTACCCGCTGTTTCCCGGCATTTTCATATACCCCTTCATAGATTTGGCGGTGCAAAGAGGCAAGTCCTTCCGGTGTGAAGTCCAGTGTTTCCGACGTCAGAATCCGTACGATATTCAGTGCGACTTTGTCCGCTTCTTCCGTTTCCGGGTCGCCGGCTTCTTGCGCGTTCATTTCAAAATAGTATCGGTACAGCAGTTGGTTGACCTGCTCCAGACTGATTTGCCCGTTGACGTGTTTCATCGAAGTCTGCCGGAGATAATCCGACGTACTGATTCTGTCTGCCGCCTGCAGTCCGATGGCGGTCTGCCAAGCCGCGGCCCTTTCACTGCGGCCCGGCTCTTCCTTCATGTTGCGATTCATAGCATCATTCATCATAGCAACAAAAATAATAATAATCACCCGAAAACCCAAACTTTCGCGGCAATCTCCATGTATCCCTCTCCTTTTGGTGGTTAGCGGTATGCGTCTTTAGATTCTTAGCGCATCCTTCTGCTTCCGGTCGTGCTGGGGTAGATGTCTTTAGGTTCTTGGCTTATCCCTCTGCTTCCGGTTGTGATGCAGTATACGTCTTTTTGTTCTCTGCGCATCCCTCTGCTTCCGGTTGTGATGCAGTATACGTCTTTTTGTTCTCTGCGCATCCCTCTGCTTCCGGTCGTGCAGTGGTATATGTCTTTCTGTTCTTAGTTTATCCCTCTGCTTCCGGTCGTGTTGCGGTAGATGTCTTTCTGTTCTCAGCCCATTCTTTGGTAGATTGGAAAGTACTTGCATCTGTCCTTAGCGGCCTGACAGGTATCACCCTAAATACGCTGTTTGGGTGAACTATTTATATAGGACGGCTCTGACAGGGAATATAGGAGGGGGTAAACGGGTGAAAGTTCTGAGCGATAACTGCCTTATAATGAGCTATTTACAACATTTCCCCTGGTACAATTGTGGCTCACCGGATTATTTCCGTGTCATCAGATTGTAAGTATATCATGCTTAAGCATAGATTCTGGTAAGCCTGAAGAGGAAGAACTTCAGGT
>CADBPR010000067.1 GCA_902796555.1 uncultured Bacteroidia bacterium | reverse complement strand
TTTTTCATGTGTGCAAAGTTATAACTTTACGCGTAATAAACACGTACCCAAGACCTTTTTTCCACGGAAAAATCCCGGTGAGCCACAGTTGTACCAGGGGAAAATCAGGATATTACTGAATATCAATGGTTTACCGCTCAGACCCTTTGAGAGAAGTCTGCGGGGTTCGCAAGGTGGCCTTGGGCAGCGAGCCGGGGGAACTGGCCGGCAGTATAGCGGAACCCAAGAAGTGAGTGAGCGGCGGCGAAGCAGCGGAGCGCCGGGCGGATAAGGCCGACGTATCCCTCCTCTCAGGAGGCCGTTCCGTCCCGGCCGAAGCGCGGAGACGCCAGGCACAGCAGAAGGAACAAACGCGGCCAAACCGTGAAGCCGCCGAAAGAAAACGGCCGGAACAGCGCGTTTAGGGGGATTTACAGGCGGGAAAGGCACTATTTTTAAAGATTTTATTTATATTTGTAGTTCATGGGTGCAAAGGAGAACATACCGGCACGCTGCGGCAGGACTGTACGCAAAGTCCTGCTGGGGTGTACTGTAGTGTGTAACCGCCTGAAAATGCGGCTGTTCGGCGTACATTTCGGACCCTCCTGCCGGGTGGAAGGACGCCTGCTGCTGGAGCGCAAGGACGGCGCGCAGATTACCGTCGGCTCCCGCTTCCATTGCATCAGCGGCGCCGGGGTCAACCGCCTGGGCCGTAACCTGCGCAGCGGGATTTTTGCCGGCGAAGGCGCGGTCATCCGGATTGGCGACGGCGTCGGAATGAGTTGCAGCACCCTGTGGGCCCGCTCCTCCATTACCATCGGCAACCATGTCAACATCGGCGCCGACTGTATGATTATGGACCATGACGCCCACAGCCTCTATTATTTGCATCGTCGAGATTATTCCGTTGACAGACAGCATATTGCTTCGAAACCGGTCACGATTGGCAACGATGTCCTACTGGGTGCGCGCTGTGTCGTGCTCAAGGGCGTGACCATCGGAGACCGCAGTGTCGTCGGCGCCGGCAGCGTCGTGACCGGCGACATTCCCCCGGACCAGGTCTGGGCGGGGAATCCGGCCCGTTTTATCCATCCGCTATAGACAACGATATGAAAGTACTTTGGTTTGCCAATACCCCTTCCCATTTCTCCGCTGCAGGCAGTGCCTACAACGGCGGCGGCTGGGTATCGGCCCTGGAAGATGAAATCAGCCCGCGGGTGGAACTGGCCGTCGCTTTCGTGACCCGCAGCCCGCTGGGTGAAATCACGAAGGCCCAGGTGCACAGCCGCCCCGGCCACAAGGTCAACTGGGCCTGTGAAAAACAGCACGGCGTGACCTATTATCCCGTCTTCAATGGCTACGACCGTTCCCGGACAGACCGTTTCCTGACCCTGCTCCGGGGTGATGAACGGCAGACCTTCGACCTGGTGGAAAGTTTCATTTCCATCGTGGAAGATTTCAAACCGGACATCATCCAGGTTTTCGGCTCGGAACACGCCTTCGGACTGGTCGCCGAACACACCGATGTGCCTGTGATTCTGCATATCCAGGGGATTGTCAATCCGTATTTCAAGGACTTTCTGCCGCCCGGCGTTTCCTGGCGGCGCTGGCTGCTGGACCGTCTTTCTCCGGCCGAAATACTGCATAAATGCTATATCCGCCGGCGCTGGCAGTCGGCCTGTGCCCGTGAGGAGCGGATCCTCAGGCATATCCGCCATTATCTGGGACGGACCCGCTGGGACCATGCGGAAGTCCTGAAATACAATGCCGGCGCCCAGATCCACGAAGGCGGAGAAATCATGCGTCAACCCTTCTATGAGGCCGATATCGATGCCATCAGCGACATTCCTGCGCGCCTGTCCCTGGTGACGACGATTTCCGAACCGACCTACAAAGGCTTTGACCTGGTGCTGCGGACGGCGCAGTTGCTGAAAGAAAAATATGCGATTCCCTTCGAGTGGAAGGTGTTCGGCAACGTGGACCCCGGCTTCTTCGAACGCATTACGGGTATCCGGACCGCAGCGGTGGGGGTGACCCTGGCCGGGGTGGCCGGTCCCGAAGAACTGGTCCAGGCGATAGCCAAGGCATCCATGTATGTCCATCCTTCCTATATCGACAATTCCCCCAACGGCGTCTGCGAGGCCCAGTTGCTGGGTGCGGCCGTCGTCGCCACCCGGGTGGGCGGTCTGCCGAGTCTGATTCAGGACGGGGAAACCGGTTTCCTCGTACGCAAAGGCAATGCGGAGGACATGGCGGAACGCATCGTGGCCATGTACCGCAACAAAGAACTGCTCCGCCGGGTGGGGCACAATGCGCGTCGTACCGCCCTGCAACGGCATGACCGTGAGCGGATTGCGGATGAATTGATGTCCCTCTACCAGCAGCTGGCCGTCCGGCCTTCCTGACCATGTCCGGTTACCGTACAGACAACGTTCGCATCGCGAAGAACACCGTCATCATTTATGTACGGGTGGTGCTCATCGCCCTGATCGGGGTTCTGTGTACCCGTTTCGTGATGCAGGGACTGGGGCTGTACGACTTCGGCCTGTACGGCGTGGTTGGCGGCGCCATCATGATGCTGGGCTTCCTGAGCACGGCCATGAATACCACGACCCGCCGCTATATCAATGTGGAAATGGGAAAGTCCGACGGAGACCCCGCCCGGATTTTCAATATCTGCCTGGTCGTCCATATCGGTCTGGCGCTGCTGATTCTGCTGCTGGCCGAGACCATCGGGCTGTATTATATCTATCACTGGCTGAAGGTGGAACCATCCCGTCTGCATGACGCGAACGTGGTCTTTCAGATTTCCACCCTGGCGGCCTGCATCAGCATCGTGAACCTGCCCTACCAGAGCCTGGTAGAGGCCCATGAAAAGTTTTTCCAGTCGGCGATGGTCGACATCCTGGCCAATCTTTTCCGGCTGGGGATGGTCATCGGGTTGCTGTACTGGCCGGGGAACCGTCTGTATTTCTATTCCGTCGGCATGGCCCTGATGACGCTCCTGACCATGCTGATGTATTACCTGCTGTGTCGCCGGCAGTGGCCGGACATAATTCGCTGGCGTTTCCAGCGGGGCGGTGCCGGTTACCGGGAAATCATTGCCTTCAACAACTATACGGCGCTCAGCGCCCTGGCCTATATCGCCCGAGGAAACGGCAGTAAGCTGATTGTCAATTACTTCTTCGGCCCCCTGACCAATGCGGCGATGGACCCGGCTTACCAGGTGGAGAACTTTTCGGTGACCAGCGTGAACCGCTTCAGCAATGCTGCGTCGCCCCAGATCAATCAGAACTGGAGCGCCGGCCGGGCGGACCGGTCCTACAGCCTGGTATACAAGATGTCCCGCTACAGCGCCCTGCTGATGATTCTGGTCGTGTTCAGCGCCTTCGTGGAGCTGGATTTCGTGCTGCAACTGTGGCTGAAGGAGGTCCCGGAGGGCGCGCTGCTCTTTACCCGCTGGACCCTGGTCAGCGCCCTGGTACGCGCTTTCGTGGGCGGTACCCAGACGCTCGAGCAGGCGACGGGCCGCATCAAGTGGTTCCAGATTTGGAACAGCATCATGTCCCTGGCCTGCCTGCCGCTGTCTTTTCTCGCCTATCGTCTCGGCGCGCCGGCGCCGGCCATCATCGTCATTTATATCGGATATTCCCTGACCTACCGGGTGGTGGAAATGGTGCTGCTGCGGCGCCTGATTGGCTTCAAGCCCGGGGAATACCTGCGGGAGGCCTACCTGCGGCCGTTCTGTGTCGTGCTGGTCATGGTGCTGTATCTGGCGGCTTATCGTCTGCTGATGCCGGAGGTCATGGGGGCCTGGGCCCGGCTCTGCGGCATTGCCTTGACTTTCCTGGTGACGGCGGTGTCCGTGGCGTTTATCGGCCTGCATCGCTGGGAGCGGGACGAAATCCTGAATACAATTGTTAATTTCTTGAAAAAGAAGTCTTTATGAAACGGATTATTGGTATCGTTTTGCTGCTTGCCGTGAGTTTCTCCGGTTATGCACAACTGCGTCTGGCCCATCTGTTCGGGGACCATATGGTCTTGCAGCGCGACACGACGGTGTCGGTCTGGGGCTGGGCGGCTCCCGGTGCGAAAGTGAGCCTGAAAGCCTCCTGGAACCGTTCCCGGGTGACGGCGGTGGCCGGAGCGGACAGTCTGTGGCGGATGGCGCTGCCGACACCCTCGGCCGGCGGACCGCATACGTTGACCTTCCGCTGCGGTCGGGAAGAAATTGTGCTGCAGGATGTACTGACGGGAGAAGTCTGGATTTGCAGCGGCCAGTCCAATATGGAGATGCCGGTGCGGGGGTTCGGTTCCCAACGTCTGGAAGGCTCGCTGGATGCCATCCTGTCGGCCGGGGACTATGCCGACAAAATCCGCCTGTTTCATATCAAGGAAAAAACCAGTGATATGCCACAGCCTGACGTGGATGCCGTATGGAAGAAAGCGGCTCCTGTTTCTGTTGCCGACGCTTCCGCTGTGGCATATTTTTTTGCACGTCGCCTGGCGGGGTTGATCGGGGTGCCGGTCGGTATCGTGATGAACCCTTGGGGCGGCAGTTGGATACAGGCCTGGATGCCCAGGGAGACGCTGGCAGAGGCCCTGGAGACGGCTCCGGCCCCGTATCGGGACGCTACGCTTCAGTACAAGAGCCCGGACGGTAACGACTATCCGCGGGAAGTCGCCTCCATCTGGAATGCACGTGTCCATCCGCTGATTGGATTCACGGCCCGCGGATTTCTGTGGTACCAGGGATGCTCGAACCTGGGCGAGGGAACCTATTACGGGAAGATGCAGGATGCGATGATTCGTCGCTGGCGGCGGGATTGGGGCTCCGACATGCCCTTTTTGTTCGTGACGATAGCCCCGCACGGCTATAGTGACCCCGACGACATTTCCCGTCCCGTCCTGGTGGAAAATCAGCTGGGCAGCATCGCCCGTCTGCCCGGGGTGTACGCGGCCGTGACGGAGATGCTGGGGTCCCGGTATCTGATTCATCCGCCGCGCAAGCAGGAGGTGGCCGACCAGCTGGCCATGCTAGCCAGCGAGCGGGTCTACGGGGTAACGACGGGTTTCGGGTCGGGTTTTCCGTATCCGGACCTGATAGAATTTCCGCAGGAAACCTGGCAGGAGCAAGATGCCTGGCGTCCTGTTGCCGGTTATATGACCCATATCACAGCAGCGCCGGACCATGCCGGGAAGGTGCGGATTCGTTTCGGGAATGTCCCGTTCGGTATGGGGTATTTCACAAAACCTGCCGTGACCGGTTTCGAGGTGGCCGGTGCGGACCGGGTGTTCCATCCGGCCGAGGCGGTCCAGATGTGGTGGAATTGGGTGGAGGTGTCCTGTGAGGCCGTTCCGGAGCCGCAGGCGGTCCGCTATTCCTTCCATAACTTTGTCGAGGGTGTCGACCTGGAGTCGGCGACGGGCGTTCCTGTGCCGTGTTTCCGTTCTGACGATTGGCCGCAGTAGACAACCTGCGAACTGTCTGCAGACTTCTCTCAAGGTGTTCCTTTTTGTTCTGAGCGTTAACCGATTTATAATCAGCTTTTTATACAATTTCCCCTGGTACAGTTGTACCAGGGGAGATTCAGGATAGTACTCAATATCAAAAGGTTAACGCTCAGACAAAAATTCCCGTCCTTGTCCCGTTCTAAAGTCGAGTTTCGCCGCCAGCCTGGTATCCGCTGATTTTTCTCCGCCGCTTGCCGGATCCTTTTGGCGGCTCCGCGCTCTGGCCGGGGCGGAACGGCCTCCTGAGAGTAGGTTTATGTCGGCCTTTTCTGCCCGGCGCTCCGCTGCTTCGCCGCCAGCCTGGTATCCGCTGATTTTTCTCCGCCGCTTGCCGGATCCTTTCGGCAGCTTCGCGCTCCGGCCGGGGCGGAACGGCCTCCTGAGAGTAGGTTTATGTCGGCCTTTTCCGCCCGGCGCTCCGCTGCGTCGCCGCAAGCGATTATCCTGCCACTCCGCAGCATCACTCCGCCGCTTCGCCGCCGGGACTTGCATTCTGGCACGCATTGTGAACAAATTGGTTATGTCAATTATTATTTGTAAATTTGTAGGATTGATTGCCAATTTGGCATGACACCTGTGACAAGCACGTGAAACAATAAGACCCTAAACGACGTAAATATATGGGATTCAGTGATGTAATCAAGAAAATTTTCGGTTCTAAAGCCGAAAAAGATATGAAAGCGGTCAAACCGATTCTGGACAAGGTACTGGCCGCCTACCAGCAGATTGATTCGTTGAGCAACGATGAACTGCGCGCCCATACCGAGGCCCTGAAGGCCCGGATTCGCGAGGTGGAAGCTCCTTTCGAACAGCGTATCGAAGCCATCAGGAATGAGATGGAAAGCGATATCCCCGTCGCCCGCAAGGAAGAGTTGGCGACCGAGTCGGACAAACTGGTCAAGGATGAGGATGAAGCCATCGAGAAGATTCTCATGGAGATTCTTCCGGAGGCGTTTGCCATCATGAAGTCTACGGCGCGCCGTTTTGCCGGCAGCGAGACCATCGAGGTGACGGCGACCCAGTTCGACCGCGACCTGAGCGCCAGCGGAAAAGACTTTGTGCAGATTGAGGGCGACAAGGCCATCTGGCACAACCATTGGGTGGCCGGCGGCAATGAAACCACCTGGGACATGGTCCATTACGATGTCCAGCTGATTGGCGGTATCGTCCTGCATCAGGGTAAGATTGCGGAAATGGCGACCGGTGAAGGCAAGACCCTCGTGGCCACCCTGCCGGTGTTCCTGAACGCCCTGGCCGGAAAAGGCGTCCATGTGGTGACCGTCAACGACTACCTGTCCAAACGTGACTCCGAGTGGATGGGACCGCTCTATCAGTTCCACGGCCTGTCCGTCGACTGTATCGACAAGCATCAGCCCAACAGCGAAGCCCGCAAGCGCGCTTATAACTGCGATATCACCTTCGGTACCAACAACGAGTTCGGTTTCGACTACCTGCGTGACAACATGGCGGTGAATCTGGGTGACCTGGTCCAGCGGAAGCACCATTTCGCCATCGTGGACGAGGTGGACTCCGTGCTCATCGACGACGCCCGTACTCCGCTGATTATCTCCGGTCCGGTGGCCAAAGCCCAGGACGATGCCCAGTTCATGGAATTCCGTCCATACGTGGAAAGCCTGTATATGAAGCAGCGCAGCCTGGTGACCCAGACCCTGAACGATGCCAAGAAGGCCTTGGCGAACAAGGATGAGGCCCTGGGCGGCAAGCTGCTGCTCCGCTGCCACAAGGGTCTGCCGAAGTATCCGCCGCTGATCAAATACCTCAGCGAACCCGGCGTAAAGCAGATTCTCCAGAAGTCGGAGAACTACTATATGCAGGACAATGAGCGCGAAATGCCGCAGGTGACGGACGAACTCTATTTCGTCATCAATGAAATCCAGCATTCCGTCGACATGACCGACAAGGGACACGACTTGCTTGCGAACAGCGTCAACAACCCCGATTTCTTCGTCATTCCGGATGTGGGTTCCCGTTTTGCCGAAATCGAGAAAATGGACGTGCCGCTGGCTGAAAAACAGGAGCTGAAGGACGCCACGATGGAGGATTTCTCCCTGAAGAGCGAACGTATCCATACGGTGACCCAGCTGCTGAAGGCCTATGCGATGTTCCAGAAGGATGTGGACTACATCATCGTGGACAACAAGGTCAAAATCGTGGACGAGCAGACGGGCCGTGTCATGGAAGGACGCCGCTGGAGCGACGGTCTGCACCAGGCCGTTGAGGCCAAGGAAAACGTCAAGGTGGAAGCCGCGACGCAGACCTTCGCCACCATCACCCTGCAGAACTACTTCCGTATGTATCACAAGCTGGCCGGTATGACCGGTACGGCCGAGACGGAAGCCGGTGAATTCTGGTCCATCTACAAGCTGGACGTGGTGGTCATCCCGACCAACCGTCCTGTGATTCGTGACGACCAGAACGACTTGATTTACAAGACCAAAAAGGCCAAATACAACGCGGTTATCGCCCGGATTGAGGAACTCGTCAAGGCAGGCCGTCCGGTGCTGGTGGGTACGACGGACGTGGAGACGTCCGAACTGCTCAGCCGCCTGCTGACCCTGCGCCATATTCCGCACAACGTGCTGAATGCCAAGCAGCATGCCCGTGAGGCGGAAATCGTGGCCCAGGCCGGTCAGTCCAGTACGGTGACCATCGCGACGACCATGGCCGGCCGTGGTACCGATATCAAGCTTTCTCCGGAGGTCAAGGCCGCCGGCGGTCTGGCCATCATCGGTACGGAACGGCATGACAGCCGCCGTGTGGACCGTCAGTTGCGGGGCCGTGCCGGACGTCAGGGCGACCCGGGTTCGTCAACCTTCTATATCTCCCTGGAAGACAAGTTGATGCGTATTTTCGGTTCCGAGCGGATTGCCAAAGTGGTGGACAGCCTCGGCATGACCGAAGACGACGCCCTGGAGTCGAGCATGCTGTCGGGCAGTATCGAGAAGGCCCAGCGCAAGGTGGAGGAGAACAACTTCGGTATCCGTAAGCGCCTGCTCGAGTACGACGATGTGATGAACTACCAGCGCGAGGCGATTTATTCGCGCCGTCGCAATGCCTTGTCCGGTGAGCGTATCGAGATTGACGTCATGAACATGATGCTGGACAGCGCCAATATGATTGTGGACCACGCAGAAGGAATGGATTTCCAGGGTTTCTCGGAATACCTGATGTCCCAGTTGTCCATCGACCCCGGTTTCGACGAAGCCTTCTACAATAAGGCCAAACCCAAAGACCTGAGCAACAAGCTGTTCGAGCACATGCAAGAGGTGTATTCACGCCGTATGGAGGCGCTGATTACCAAGACTTATCCGGTCATCAAGCAGGTGTACGAGAAGAGTGGTACCATCTATGAGAATATCGCCGTTCCGATTTCGGACGGACGCAAGGTGCTTACCCTGCCGGTCAATCTGAAGCGGGCGTATGAGACCGAAGGCAAGGAACTGGCCAAGACGCTGAGCAAGACCATCATTCTCTGGCAGATTGACGAGCATTGGAAGCAGCACCTGCGCGACATGGACGACCTGCGTCAGTCCGTACAGAATGCCGCGCTGGAGCAGAAGGACCCGCTGGTGGTATACAAACAGGAGGGTTACGCCATGTTCGCCAGTATGCTGGAGACCCTGTACAAGGATGTACTGTCCTTCCTCCTGCGTTGTTTCATCAACATCCGGGAGGACAACGCCCAGCCGGCCCGCGCCCCGCAGCCGCGCCATACCGACCTGAGTCAGATGCAGACCCGTCGCAATGATTTGACGACCAACGGCGAGCAGCGCAGCAACAGTCCTGTGCACGTGGAGAAGAAGGTGGGTCGCAACGATCCCTGCCCTTGCGGCAGCGGCTTGAAATACAAGAACTGCCATGGCAAGGGCCTGGTATAATCCGTTATAATTCAACAATACGATATGGCTAAAACAATGGAACCTACATTGAATGTGAATGAGGTGAGCCGGATTTCTACCGGGACCGTAATCAAGGGAGAGATTTCTTCTCCGAATGACATCCGCATCGACGGCTCTTTCGAGGGGAAAATCCACTCCAAAGGCCGTGTCGTCGTGGGCGAGAAGGCCGTTATCAGCGGTGATATCATCTGCGACAACGTGGACTTCTGGGGACGTATGACCGGCAGCCTTTTCGTCCGTGATACGCTGACCCTTAAGGAGGGTTGTACGGTGGCGGGCGACCTGCATATCAAGCGTTTGGTCGTCGAATTGGGCGCCCGTTTCGACGGGAACTGCCGGATGCTCGCGGACGGCGAATTTGAGAAGCTGGCAGAAGGTGTCGTGACGCCGAAGGCGGCACAACCCGTGAAACCCATCGTGACGGGGACGCCGATTAACCCGGTGGCCGGCAAGCCGCTCTCCGGCGGCATCCCGGTTCAGAACTAAGAAGCTGTTTATCAATGTTTCAAAATAACCTGCATCATTTTTGATTGCCTGTGCCACCCTCGGCATCATAAGAGGGAGGGGCCCAAACTTGTTTGGGAGGGGTCGCGTTTCACGCGACGGCAAGAAAAATGATGCAGGTTATTTATCCATAATTCCGTTAGAAGGAAATAGCTTTGTAAGTAAACGAAGAAAGGCTGCAACCTCGTTGCAGCCTTTCTTGTAACCTGTGTCAGATGTAACAGATATTCTACTTCTGACGATTCGTAAGAATAGAATTTCTTCGCTTCGCTCAGATATTCTACTTCTGACGATTCTTGTATCTCTGGTAGAATTTGTCCACGCGACCGGCGGTATCGACGAGCTTGACTTTGCCGGTGTAGAAGGGGTGGGAAGTATTGGAAATTTCCACCTTCACGACAGGGTACTCAACACCGTCGACCTCGAGGGTCTCCTTGGTCGTTGCGCAAGAACGGGTCACGAAAACCGTGTCGTTGGACATATCCTTGAAAGCTACAAGACGGTAGGTTTCGGGATGTATTCCTTTCTTCATTTCTTAAATATTTAAGTATAACTATATAGTTTCTCTTTTTGAGCCTGCAAATATAGGCATTTTCGGCAATACTTCAAAGTCTTTTCCAAAAAGATTATGCTTTTCCTCACTTCATGCGCAGGGGCTGGTCCTCATAGAGGGAGAAGCGTTTGGCTTTGCGAATCCATTTCTGCTCTTCTGTCTTGACGTGTTCGCGGGCGTCCTGGAAGGAGATGTCGCCGGCCAAATAAGAGGCCAGGACGGGGTCGGCCAGTTTGCGGTAGCATTCCGGATGAATCTCGAACTGGGAATATCGGCCCAGGAAGTAGCGCATCAGCTGCAGGGTGTGCAGCAGGCTGTGGTACTCGGCCCCGGGCTGGAGCATAATCTGGTAGCCGTAGCAGCGTTCGCCGGCATATTGTCCGGCGGCGGGCTTGAAGGTGCAGGGCCGCATCAGAATACCGTCCGGGCGGGGGAGGGTCTCCAGCTGGCCGGGCTTCATGAAAGGGGCGCCGAAGTACTCGTAGGGCCGGGCGGTGCCGATGGCGGGCGTGATGGTGGTGTTGTTCCACAGGCCGCCGCCGCTGTACATATAGCAGGTGAACATGCCGGGGATATCAGAGGCCGGAGCAATCGTCCAGGGCATAATTTGCCGGGTGGCGTCGCTGGCCAGGGCGGAGATGATGTGGAGGGGGAATTTTGCCCCGATTTCACTGTAATACAGGTTGCACAGTTCGCCCAGGGTAAGGCCGTGCCGGTGTGCCACTTTCGGGGTGAAGGGCTCCACCTCGCCGGTCGGGACGGACCCTTCCACGAAGCGCCCGGCCGGGTTGATGTGGTCCACGACGTACAGGGCGGGGGAAGCCTCTCCGAGCTGATTTAGCGCACACATCAAGCGGAAAACGTCCTTGCTGTAGTTGAAATAGCGGGTGCCGACATCCTGGATTTCCACCACAACAGCATTGAGCCCCTCCAGGTCTTTTGTCCGGAAGTCGATGTGGTTCGTCCCGGGCGTCAGTTCCGTCTCCCGCGGGGAGAAGACGGCCGCCAGGTTGCCGCGCTGGCGGAAGAGCTCGTACATATAGCGGTCCCGGCCCGTATCCCAGCAGTTCTGGGTACAGAAACACCCGACCCTGCCGTCAAGCAGGGCCTTGTCCAACTGGTCTTCCAGCGGAGTGGTGCGGAATGAGAACATCAGCCGATGATTTTGTTGGCGACGGCGATGACCTCTTCGGCCAGGGCTTCGGCGGCGGCCATGGTAGGCGCCTCGGCATAAATCCGGATGATGGGCTCGGTATTGGACTTGCGCAGGTGGACCCACTTGCGCTCGGCTTCGAAGCTGATTTTCACGCCGTCAATCGTATTGACGTCTTCCTTCGCGTAGATTACTTTCAGCTCATTGAGAATCTTGTCAATCAAGGCTTTGTCGGCCAGTTCAATCCGGTTCTTGGCGATGTGGTATTCCGGGTAGGTCTTCTTCAGCTCGGATACGGTCATCTTCTGGTTGGCCAGGTTGGTCAGGAAGAGGGCTGTGCCGACCATGGCGTCGCGGCCGCTGTGCAGGGCGGGGAAGATGACGCCGCCGTTGCCTTCGCCGCCAATCAGGGCCATTTTCTCGTGCATTTTGGTGGTCACGTTGACTTCTCCGACGGCGGCGGCATAGTAGGTGCCGCCCCATTTTTCCGTCACATCGCGCAGGGCGCGGGAGGATGACAGGTTGGAGCAGGTGACGGGCTTATAGGGTGCGATTACGTCTTCCAGGGTCGTCCCGTTGGCCTCGGCCAGTTTGCTGGCCCGGCGCAGCAGGTAATCGGCCACGCTGACCAGGGTATATTCTTCGACGAAAGGCTCGCCGTTTTCGCAGATAAAAGCCAGACGGTCCACATCCGGGTCGACGGAAATGCCCAGGTCGGCATGCTCGCTGACGACGGTCTCGGACAGTTCGACGAGGTTCTTCGGCAGTGGCTCCGGGTTGTGGGCAAAGTGGCCGTTAGGCTCACCGTTGATGCAGATGCATTCCACGCCGAGACGCTCCAGCAAACGCGGCATGATGATGCCGCCGACAGAGTTAATCGCATCGACGACCACCTTGAAGTGGGCCTCGCGGATGGCTTCCGCGTCCACGCTCTTCAGGGCGAGAATCGCGTCGACATGTTCGTCGGTAAAGTCGTGTTCGGTGATGGTGCCGATTTCGTCAACCGGAGCGAAATCGAAATCTTCGGCTTCGGCGCAGTCCAGAATCGCCTGTCCTTCAGCGGCATTGAGAAATTCTCCCTTCTCGTTCAGCAGCTTGAGGGCGTTCCATTGTTTGGGGTTGTGCGAGGCGGTGAGGATGATGCCACCATCCGCATGGGCGAACGTGACGGCCATCTCCGTGGTCGGAGTGGAGGCGTAGCCGGCTTTAACCACGTCTACCCCGCAGGCAATGAGGGTGCCGCAGACCAGCTGCTCGACCATTTCACCGGAAATACGGGCGTCCTTGCCGACCACCACTTTGTACCGCGGGCCGAAAGGCTGCGGTTTGCGCTCACGCAGTTTGGCGCAGTAGGCGTATGTGAATTTGACGATGTCGATGGGGGTCAATGCGTTGCCGGGAGCACCGCCGATGGTGCCGCGAATGCCGGAGATGGATTTGATAAGTGTCATGGTTTCTTAGGTTTTACTGACTTACAAAGATAAGGAATCTTGTGTTCCTACGCAAGATAAAAGTATTTTCTTTCAAAAAGGGGAGAAAAAATTTGGAAGGTCCGAATTTTTTTGTACCTTTGCATTCCCAAAGATATGCTGGGTTCGTATAACGGTTAGTACTCGAGATTCTCAATCTCGCAATAGGAGTTCGATTCTCCTACCCAGTACAAAGATAGAATGGCAACAGATTGAATATCAATCCGTTGCCATTCTCTTTTCCAGGTAATGATGCAAAAAAACTTTCTGCAACATTTCCTCCTTGTGGGGAACGCAGGAGTTCGTCCACCACGGCCACACCGAAAAGAAAAAGTGCATCGAGCGCATGGCCCGCAGCCTCCACCTCTCGCGCGCGTGCGCCCACAGAACCCCAGAACCCCAGGGTCTAACCGTCCTCCAGTACGCCACTGCCGACTCCGTCCCAAAATCCGGGACGGTGTCAACAGTTATCACAGTAGCATCTCATACAGGACTTGATTCTCGCCCTGCAGGTTCAGCAGATGGGTTCTGCAGTCGCTCTTGATTCGATAGACCATATCCAAAGACATATTGCCAAGCAGCATGCTGATGTAGTTGGCATCCAGGCCCATGATGCTGAGACATAGCAGCTTATAGTGCTTTTCCGGCAGTCCTGGAAGGTCTTTTCGGATCTTGCCCATCACATTGTCCAGATTCCTGTTGACTTTCTTCTCGAAATCCTTATATTTGGCGTCATCTGTCAAAGACATCGCAAACTCATGGATCCTGGAATATAGTTTTTCTTTGACATAATCCTTGTCCCGCTTATGGCCATATGAGATTACGCCCTGGGCGAGGTCCCCAAGTTCCCTGAATTCCGCCCGGAATGTTTTTTTCAAGGTGTAATGCATCTTCGCTGTCTTCACGGCGAGGGAATCATTCTGCTTAATCTGCTCCTCTACCTTCAGGAACATATCTTCCCGCATCCGTTTGGATTCCTCGATAATTCCGTTTAGTCTTTCCCGTTCCTTTTTCTGCCTGACATCGCGTCTGAACAAAACAAAAGAGATAATGGCCGCAAGAATAACGCCTGACAACACTAATATAATGATTACTAACCGGTTACGCTCAGCTTTCGCTTCAGCCCTGACAGCCTCAACCTGGAGATAATCGCGCATTGTGCGAGCCGAGTTCTGACGCAACCGGTCAACTATCTTCTTCTCCTGGAAGGCCTTCGTCTTCTCCATCAAATCCAAAGCCGCCTTGTAATCCCCTTCCATCTTATTGATTAGATACAGGCTATTGAAGATTGCTTCAGAATCCGGCCCGTCCATCTCCTCCAGCTGTCGGATGATGCTTCGTCCTTGCTCTTTCCTTCCAGTCAGATATAATGCAAATGCATATTTGGACCAGTCCTGCAACGACATCGGATATCCTTCGGAGACAGCTTGTTGATACAGTGCAACGGCCTTAGCCGGTTTCCTAACGGAGTCAGCACCTTCTACGCACAGATTGGCCAGTTCCACTATAGCAGTACCGACGATGGTCGAATCCACTCCCGGAGTTGTGACAAGCGAGTCATACACCCTCTCCGCATCATGCCACCGGCTGTTGTTATGCAGCGACATCGCGAGATAGTACATCCCGTTGTCTATATAGTAGCTGTCGCCTGATTCCCTGAAATATCCAAGAGATTTCTTTACATAGGTCAACTCGTCTTCATTGTTGTAGGAATGGTTACATGTGAGTGCAAGGGAAAGATATACCAACCCCTTCAGGATTGGGTCATCTGTTTTCTCGGCTTCATTTGCAGCACGGTAAAAAGTGATAATAGCGGACTCGTCATCAGAAGCATTGTATTGCACCCTCCCCAGGTAGAACAAGGCCTCTGCCTTCCTTCTGCTGTCATTCCCGGACTCATAATAGTCCACCGCTTTCCGTATCAAGGAATCTGAATCTGAGTCGATATAATTCTTGTCCATCGCCTTCGACAGCAGCAGGGCATATAACGCCACCTCCTGCCTGGTGTGCAACAATCCCCTGTCAAATTCCTGCAACTGCTCAAGGGAACTCCCCGGGTCCGCTGCCATCCCCTCATCAATCCGGTTCAGTGTCGCCACCGTCCCGCCTTGGCAAGACAATAAGAGAAATAAGAGTAGTATGAGAATCGGTCTTTTCATTAAAGCAACGTCATTAAGTTGCAATGATACGAAATAATTCTTTGGCGCAGAATAAAACTGCCGCCCTGAGGTCGAACCCACAGGGTGGCAACGCAATTTTAATAAGAGCGTTTTACCGTGATTGTTCGCTCTATCTTACTATTAATCAACTCATTTATCCTATCTTCCTTCTCAAGGTATAGTCTAGATTCTATACGACAACAACGTTGGTAAATGCTGTCAGACCAATGCTCAGCCCAATTATGATTCAGATAATCTTGATGAACCATTGCAAAATTTGCATCATCCAGCCAATTATGAATACTATCTGTATGGAATAGAAAATGCGACTTTTTTTTATTTCCTTTTATGTATTCAAAGAGTTCTACATAAGATACCTCAATATGCGAATCGGCGAAGTATACCAATGCCTTAAATGGCGCATTCATTTTATGATAATTCCATCGTATTACTTCAGTTGCCTTATTATCTTCGATATATGACAAGAAATAAAAGTTACGATATTCATCAAATCTAATAGTTTGCCCATTATAAGAGTAGTAGCGCTGGGATATTCTTTTGCCATAATGTAAATAACCCATGAAATCGGTAATGTTAGAGATGACAAACCCAGTTATTGCGAGAGAAAGGATTATCAAGAATCTCCTCTTTTTAGCATTGTGGATATACATACTATTCATTTGTTAGAAAGATGTTGATGATAGAACTGTTTTCCTATGCTAATCTCTCGACGGGTCAGCTGCAAAGTTTCCCGCATCACGAGAGGAAGCATATTTCCCAAATAATATACTACCATGATTGGGGAGTTTCGACTTAATATCCCAGTATTTTCCTCCATGCACTTTGAGAGCATACTGAATGGGGTTATTATAATTCTCGATTATGTCCATTACTCGTCGGGTGAGTTCCTCGGAATTAAACTCGATAAACATATCGTAATCAGCGACAACCTCCCCACCCTGGCAAGACATGAAGAGAAATAAGAGTAGTATGATAATCGGTCTTTTCACTTGTCAGTTTCTTTCCGACCAAGGAACCACCCATTCAGGTGTATATCAACATAATAGTATGAGGAAAGCATCGTTGAAATATCTATATTTTTATAAGGCTCTCCAAAAACAAAATCATAATCAAAGTATAGCGGATAGTAATTATCATCGATGATCACATAGCGATTTGTCATTATTTGATTCAAGGGATTATCTCTATCATTAGAAGATGGCACAAAAAAAAGCCTGAATGCATTCTCCTCCTTTCTTAATAAAAAGGAGTATAAATCAGATGTCTCTTTGTGAATACGATTCATATACTTCCAAACCTCTGATTCCACTTCATCCGAGAAAAAGAATACCATTTTTTCCATTAAAGAATCGTGTGGTGCTTTAGTAATACGTTTTTTATTATGACCGCAACTTAGTCTAGAATTCTTCTTATTAATCAAATTAATAGATTCTTTGTCGAAATAGATTTTATACCCGTCAAATATAAGTGATCTGACATGGACCGTAGGGAAACCATATCGACACCCAAACCTTTGTAGCTTGGTTGTATCTGTTTCGCAAAAGAATGTATCATATATGGTGTACATCGGATAAAAATCATCTTTAATCCTGACATAACGGTTCGTTTGACAATCAGTTACCATTGGTGATTCAACATCATTCTTCAGTACGTCTCTCTCACAATCGGTGAAACACTTTAATATATAATAATTCTCATCCGAGTCCATGATGAAGCCAATGCGAGGCATGTTTGGTTTATTATGTCTGCGGGTTTGTCGCATAGTATGACTAATGAATGCTTGAGCTTCTTTTTGAACCTTTGGAGGAAGGTTGTAGACCAGGATATCTTGTCCATATGCATGGATTAACCCTAGATGGCTGAATAGTATAATAACTTGTATGAGTACTATGTGTTTCATTATAATGGGATTAAAGCGTGCCTGAAAACTGGTTGGATGCATACTGTGAGGTAATATCCGAGATCCTTTGTCCGAAAGGCAGATAATCACTCTTCTCCACAATTGCATTGGCAACCGGCGTGGTTGACGCCGAATAAAGTGCGACGATGTCACGGACGTTACCAAGATGGTCCTTCACGTTCAGGTAGTCTCCGAACCCGCTTTCGCCATCCTTGGCTGCGCAGACACCGTCTGCCCACGCGATGCTCTTTATGGTTGAAGGGAAGCCTGTGGTCGAGCAATCGACGACGAATGCTCCCTGGTAGCGGATGCTCGTTCCGTTGGAACGCACCGCCGCTACCTTCGTGCCATCATACAGGTATCTGAATGTCGCCATGTCCGAGCTGTCAGTCTTTACCACTTTCTCCGGCAAGTTAAGAATATTGTACGAAATTAGCAAGCCTTTGCGGCCGTCGGAGGACATATTACCTCTGGAATCGTAGCCGAATGAACCGCTGGAGGAAGGGTGAAGGGAATGAGCGCAAGCGACATGATAATCGCTGAGATGAATAATTTGATTTGTTTCATAACTGAAATGGTTTTTGTTTAAATAATTGCGATGCAAAGCTAATCAACAAATCAAATCATTGTCTCTTCTGGTCAATTTATTATCTGAGTTTTTGCGCCCATATCTTACTGATTATTAAGCATTTACAATTCCGGCCATACAATTATTTGAGCCAAAATTTTAAAGTATTGGTAATCATGATGTTAGGAAAACATAAAAATAGGCTGACCTAAGTCAATTTGACTTTGGTCAGCCTATTTTTTGGGGTATCCCTTTCTTACATCATCAGGGCGGACATCACCGCGCCGACGAGGCCGAGGATGGCGTAGAATTCAGGAAGGGCGGCGTAAATCAGGGTGTTGGTGAACACGTCGTGACCCTGGCTGACACCGACGATACCGTTGGCGCAGACCTGGCCCTGCCGGATGGCGGAAAGCATGCACACCAGACCGACGCTCAGGCCGATACCGAAAACGAGGGCTCCCTGCTCGGCCACCTTGCCCATCAGCATGAAGAAGGCGACGAATCCATAGATACCCTGCGTGGCGGGGAGGGCGGAAAGCACCATGTAGTTACCGGAACCTTCCGGTTTGAGTTTCAGGGCACCTTCAGCTGCGTTGCCGGCGATGGTGGTACCGATGGAAGAACCGATGCCTGCGAGGGCGAGGACCAGGCCAAGCCCGAGATAACCAAGTACTAAATTAAGCATAATTGTTTGATATTTAATTTGTTATATTATTTCTTCAAAGGGTTGTAATTCCGTCCTACGCCTTCGTATCCGGAATTCTTGAAGAACTCCAGGAAATTCAGACGCAGGGGGTGTACGAAAGCGCCGAGGGCCGCCATGGCGATGTTCAGGGTATGGCCGATGATGACAATCAGCAGGAACGGAATCCAGAGGAAGACATTCGAACCGTCTCCCAGGACCATCATGCCGATTTTGTTGAAAGCCAGACCCAGCATGCTGCCGGCCAGACCCAGGGCGTAAAGCCGCAGGTAACTGAGGACGTCGCCGACCAGTCCGGTGGCGGTGTTGTAGGTGTCCCACAGGCCCACGCCGATGTTGGCCAGTTTGCTGCGCTGCATATCGTTGAATACAAAGATGCCCAGCGCGGAAACAATGCCCAGGACGATGACAACCCACTTGGTGAGCGCCGCATCCAGCACCCCGATGAAGGCCAGGGCGCCGACGGCGACACCGCCGACGATGAGCAGGGTCCAGCCCCAGGTGCCGAGGGCATTGACAAAGCCCTTGTTCTTGGTCTCTTCATACGTCTTGACGCACATGGCCAGGCAGATATGCACCACGCCGACGATGATGGAAAGCACCATCGTGCCGTCGTAGCCGATAATTTTCCCGGGCAGGAAGATTCCTTTGACGGGCGCAAAGACCGCCCATTGGGAAATATCCATCGAGAAGAACGTATGGAAGAGGAATCCGATCACGGTCGTACCGGCGCCCAGGGTGACGACCAGGGGCGCGAGGTCCTTGAAACTGTCCACTTTCTTCAGCAGCAGGCCGATGAGCATGAGAATCAGTCCGTAGCCGCAGTCGCCCATGCAGAAGGCGAAGAAGAGCAGGAAGAACACCGAGATGAAGGGGGTGGGGTCGAAGCCGTTGTAAGCCGGACGGCCGTACATATCGGTCAGCACCTCGAAC
This sequence comes from uncultured Bacteroidia bacterium, assembly GCA_902796555.1. Lineage (GTDB taxonomy): Bacteria > Bacteroidota > Bacteroidia > Bacteroidales > UBA932 > Cryptobacteroides. The sequence goes on along the minus strand of CADBPR010000067.1, from coordinate 25,110 downwards.
ATCTTGACAAAGCGGTTGTTCCGGAAGGAAATCGGCGGATTGTCCTCTACCTTGGCAGCGTCCTTGAGATAGAAAACGCCGAATTCTTCAAAGGCTTTCTCGGCCGGGCCGGTCGCCTCGTCCGGTACGAATCCGGTGAAGGTGACAAGCCGGCCCTCTGCCGCTTTGCCGGCCGCCTGGGAGGCCAGGTACCGGTCCAGTTCCCCAAGCAGGGTAGCCTGCTTTTCTTTCAGGGCGGGGATAGCGGTCTTAAGTCCCAGGATGCGGGCCTTGACGGAAAGAATATCCGCTTCCGTGTCGCGGGCTTCTGCCTCATAACCGGTATACGGGCGCTCCGGTGCGGGTATCTCCGGGAAGGGGTACGTCGCCTCCGGCGTAGTGGAAACCGTTACGAACCAGACCGTCTTGCCGTCCCGGAACACTTCCTGCAGCGGGTATTCCGCCGCCCAACCGGGGTCGAACCGTTTGGCGGCGACCTTGTGGAAATGCAGGGTCAGTCCCTGCTCCTGCAGCTGGCGGACCTGTGCAGGGGAGAAAGCGCCCCAGGGACGCTGCTCTTCCGCTTCTTTCCGGCAGTGTGCAAGCCGCTCGGTGAGGGTGTCCAGGCGGGCGAATGCCGCCGTCGCCTCGGATGCAGGGTCCTGCACCCGGACCGTTTCCGGCGTCACATCCTGCCAGTCCGCGTTCTCCAAGCTGGCGATGGCCTTGCGCAACTGCTCAGCCTCGGACAACAGTCCGGAAGAATGTTCGTCCACGGGCTTTACGCTGCGGGTTATATCCACGACACCGCATTCCTGCAGTTTCTCCAGGAAGGCTCCTTCATCGCTGCCGAGCAGAATGAAGGAATATTTCGTCATCGGTGCTATCATAAACCGGCCTCCTCCGCCTCGTGGCGGCTTTTGACAATTTTGGATGAAGCCTTGCTCAGGTTTTCCTCATCCTCCATGTAGCGTTTGATTTTACGGATGGCCTCCTTGTATCCCGGAATCTGCACCTTCTCGTACAGGTTGACCTTCTGGGTTGTCTTCTTGCGCTGGAATTCCAGGATGCGGCTCTTTTCGAGCAGCACTTCCGACGTGATGCCCAGACGGGTGAGTTCCTGCAGAATGGCTACGCCGTCTGCGTACCAGGCGGGCTTGACGAAGGCGTTGAAGGGGGCAATCTCATAGTGGATTTCCTTCAGGGCCGGGGTCTTGACGCCTGCTACTTTGACGGTGACCAGGTCCACGTCTTTCACGCTAATCAGCCCGGGTTCGAATTCGTTCCACAGGGCTGCCAGGTAGTCGTAGCGTTGCAGGGAGGCTTCCAGTTCTTCCACAACCCGTTCGCTGTCGGCCTTGGCTTTGCGCACTTCCAGCCGCAGCGCGGACTCCTTGTTCTGCAGGGTCGGGAGCGCGTTCTGCCGCATCTTAAGCTGCTTGCCCAGATTGTTCAGCGACGTTTTGTTGTATTGAAACTTGATGGCCATTATTTCGAAACAGCTTCTGAGTCTTTCCAGTATTGATCGATAAGTGCCTGCTTGATACCGGTTTCCGCCTTGGAGAAGTATTTCCCGAACAGCTCCCAGGCCGTGTCAAGCATCTCGGTAATCGTGATGTTGACATCGATGGAGAGCAGGCGGACCGCATATTCCTTGGCATAGGCCAGGCAGCGATGGTCATAGTCGGAGAGGTCGAAACCGTTCTCCAGCTTGGTCTTCGCATTCTGGGCATCGGCATAGAGCCGTACGCCGGCGTTCATCACCTGGCTGTGGTCCTCGCGGGTTTGCTTGCCCTGGACGAGCTGTTTCAGACGGGACAGGGAACGGAACGGGTCGATGATGACCTTGCCCGTATCGGAGTCGGCGCGCAGGAACAGCTGGCCTTCGGTGATATAACCGGTGTTGTCCGGGATGGCGTGGGTAATGTCGCCGTCGTTCAGCGTCGTCACGGCGATAATCGTGATGGAACCGCCGGAAGGCAGCTGTACAGCCTTCTCGTAAATCTTGGCCAGGTCGGAATACAGCGAACCGGGCATGGAATCCTTGGACGGAATCTGGTCCATACGGTTGGATACGATGGACAGGGCGTCCGCATACAGGGTCATGTCGGTAAGTAGCACCAGGACCTTCTCATTCTTGTCAGCCGCGAAATACTCGGCCGCCGTCAGGGCCATGTCCGGAATGAGCAGGCGCTCGACAGGCGGTTCTTCGGTCGTGTTTACGAAGCAGATGATTTTGTCCAGGGCGCCGGCCGCTTCGAAGGAATGGCGGAAGAACAGGTAGTCATCGTTGGACAGACCCATACCGCCGAGGATAATCTTGTCCACATCGGCACGAAGGGCCACGTCGGCCATGACCTGGTTGTAGGGCTGGTCCGGGTCGGCGAAGAAAGGAATCTTCTGGCCGGACACAATCGTGTTGTTGAGGTCGATGCCGGCGATGCCGGTCGGAATCAGCTGTGAAGGCTGGCGGCGTTTGTACGGGTTGACCGACGGACCGCCGATCTGGCGTTCTTCGCCTTCCACCTCGGGACCGCCGTCGATGGGGTGCCCGTAGGCGTCGAAGAACCGGCCTGAGAGCTGTTCGCTTACTTTCAGGGTAGGCGGGGCGCCGAGGAAGGCCACTTCCGCATCGGTCGGGATACCTTCCGTGCCGGCGAATACCTGCATGGTGACCATGTCACCCTTGGTACGGACCACCTGTGCCAGCCGTCCGTGGACCAGGGCGAGTTCATCGTTGGAAACCCCTTTCGCCTTCAGCGAAACGGTCGCCTTGGTGATGGCCTCCAGCTGCGTGTAGATTTTCTGATATGCTTTATTTGCCATTTTCTTCGAGGAGTTTGGTCAGTTCGGTACGATAATTTTCGAAAGCATCGCTCTCGAACTCGGAATAGTTCATCTGCCGCAGCAGGTTGATGAGGTTCTTGAAAAAGTCCCGGCAACGCTCGTAGTCCTCGAAGGAGAAGGAGCGGTCGCAGATGTCCAGGACCAGGTCCAGCATATACTTCTGACGCTCCAGCGGGCAGAGACTGTCAATCGGGTCGAAGGCGTCCTGCTGGAGGAAGGTGAAGTCAATCAGTTCGGACTTCCAGAAGGTCTCGTGGTAGCTCATCGGCACGCCGTCATCGCCCAGGATGTTGATCTGGTCGGCGGCTTCCCGGCCGCGGCGCACAATGTTCTTGGCTTTCTGGATATGGGCCACCCAGCCGCGTTCCACCGTTTTGTCCAGGTATTCCTGAATCTCGGGGTATTCGAGATATTTGGAGTAGGAGTCGATGGGGTTGACGGCGGGATACCGTTTCTGGTCGGCGCGGTTCTGCTCCAGGGCATAGAAGCAACGGGCCGCCTTTTTGGTCGACTCCGTTACCGGCTCTTTCAGGTTGCCGCCGGCCGGCGATACCGTACCGATGAAGGTGACGGCACCGGTCTGGCCGTTGTTCAGGACCACCATGCCCGCGCGGGCGTAGAAGTTGGAGATGATGGCGGACAGGTCCACCGGGAAGGCGTCCGCACCCGGAAGCTCTTCCATACGGTTGGACATTTCCCGCAGGGCCTGGGCCCAGCGGGACGTGGAGTCGGCCAGCAGCAGGCAGCGGAGCCCCATGGCCCGGTAATACTCGCAGATGGTCATAGCCGTGTAGACAGACGCCTCACGGGCGGCCACCGGCATGTTGGAGGTGTTGCAGATGATGGTCGTACGTTCCATCAGGTGACGGCCGGTATGGGGGTCGATCAGCTCCGGGAATTCGGTAAAGATTTCCACCACCTCGTTGGCGCGTTCTCCGCAGGCCGCCATGACGATGACGTCCGCTTCACCCTGCTTGGCGATGGCGTGCTGGAGCACGGTCTTGCCGCAGCCGAAAGGTCCGGGGATAAAGCCCGTACCGCCTTCGGCGATGGGATTGAAGGAGTCGATGACGCGGACGCCGGTCTCCATGATTTTCTGGGGCCGGGGTTTCTCGCGGTAGGCGCGGATTGCCACTTTGACGGGCCATTTCTGGGTCATCGTCACGGGAATCTCCTCGCCCTGGGCGTCGGTCAGCACTGCGATGACGGTGTCGACGTTATACGACCCGGCCGCCACGATGCGCTTGACGGTATACTCTCCTTTGAACGAGAAGGGAACCATGATTTTGTGGGGCAGCCAGCCTTCCTTCACCTCGCCGAGCCAGTCGGCGGCGATGACCTTGTCGCCGGGCTGCGCGATGGGGGTGAAATCCCACAGTTTCTTGCGGTCGAGCGGATCGGTGTATTCTCCGCGTTTGAGGAAGACGTCTTCCATGGTGGTCAGGTCGTTCTGCAGACCGTCGTAGACGCTGGAGAGCAGGCCGGGCCCCAGGGTAATCTCCAGCATTCTGCCTTCGAATTCCACGGTGTCGCCGTTCTTCAGTCCGCGGGTGCTTTCAAACACCTGTACCTGGGCGCTTTTTCCATTGACCTTGATGACTTCGGCCATCAGCCGGGTGTCCCCGAGGGTGATGAAGCAGAGTTCATTTTCGGCGACCGGTCCGGTGGTCTGGACCGTCACCAGGTTGGAAACGATGCCCGTTACAATTCCTGTACTTTTGGACATATCTGTTAGTTGTTTTGATTATTCATGAAAATCTACGCCCCGGAAGGTGCCGCGCACCTCTTCCACCAGGCGGCGGAACAGTTCCCGGCCTGTCTGTTCGTCCAGCCGGATCCACCGCTCCAGGATATGGAAACGGGCGATGAAGCCCAGGACGGCGTCAATGCTGAAGGGCCGGAAGGTGACCAGGGACAGGGCTTTTTCCCACATCAGGTCATCCAGGCCGCGCTCCCGCTTGAGAATATCCTTCTCGGCGAGGACGGCCGCGAGGCGTTCCGCTTCGGGAAATTCTCCGCCCGGTTCCAGGAAGATGTCCTGGCCGGCCGGACGGCCCAGCGCCTTGTTGAGGAAACGCACCTTGGCGTTGCGGACCCGCAGGTCAAAGGTGAAGTAATCCCGGATGAAGGCGTTTTTGGGGGGCTGGGGCGGAGTCGGCTCAGCCGAAAAAGGGTCGGCCTTGCGGATTCGTTCGCCCAGGGCTTCCCGGTAGAAGGCTTCGCCGAGCGTTTCCTCGTCAAACCCGCGCAGCAGCTGGTCTGTCAGCATCCGGTCGGAGGGGCTGCACTGCTGCCGGATAAAGGCCACCGTCCCGTCGTAGTCGAGGTTCCGGAGGTCTTTACCGTCTTGTGACAGGACGGGGAGCGATGCGATGATATATTCGTAATTGTTCATATCATTCGCCGAAGAGCAGCTTCCGGGTGGCCGGTCTGAGATATTCTTTCACCAGGTCGGCGAAGGTCTCGTCGGTAAGGCTGATGAAATAGCTTCCGTCCTTGGGGCCGATGGTGAATCCGCCGGCAATTTTCTTGCTGAACCGGGCGTCGACTTCTTTGCCGAGCAAGGTGCCGAGTTCTTTTTTGACGAAAGGCTCCAGGGCGCTCTGCAGGGACGCGGGCAGCACCAGGCTGAGGTCCTGGGACTGTTCTGCACTGAAGCGCTGGGCGACGGCGGTGATGATGCCCTTGATAAACTCGGGTGCGCTCATCGCCTCTTTCACCTGCGTGTCTGCGATGCGGGTCACGACCAGGTTCTCAAGGTCCTGGCGGGTTGCCTGCAGGGCTTGCAGTGCGGCCATTTTCGTGTCACCTTCGGCTTTCGTGCGGAGATCGTCCGCCTGTTTCTGAGCGGTCGCAAGGATGGCTTCCGCCTCCTGACGGGCCTTCTTTACGATGGCTTCCGCTTCTGTTTTCGCCTGGGCCAGAAGGGCTTCCCCTTCCGCTTTCCCTTTGGACAGACCTTCCTGGTAGAGCTTGTCTGTCAGTTCCTGCAATTTATCCATATTTTTGTGTCTTTTTGATTATGCATGCAATAACTTCCAAAGATACAAAAAAAATGCGAAATCCCTGTGAAATTCTTTCTGAAATAGGTTATTTCCCTCAAAAACCGAAATTTGGGACTTTCCGGGGCGGGAGGTCGCCGATGGCGGTACGCAGGCCGCAGAGGTGGCTGGGGAAAGCACCGCGGTTGCCGCCGGCGATGTTGAGCAGGCCTTCCCGTGCCATCAGCTGCAGGCGGCGGGGCAGCCGTTCGGCCCGTTCCCGGTGCGAGGTCAGTGCGTCGCCGTGCTCGGTGTCCCGGCAGCAGACAAGGGGGAAACGACAGAAGGAGGCCACTTGGCGCATCAGGTCCGTCGCTCCTCTGTCATAAAAGCCGCAGATGCCGAAGGCCAGCAGGTCGCGCCCGGCGACCCGGTCGTAAAACAAGCGGATTTGGGGCAGGAGCGGCGGGCAGAGCGGTTCGACCGTCAGGATGACGGGGAGGGTGCAGCCGCATTTGTCCCGGGCTTCCAGCGCACATTCGGCCAGGCTCGGCCGGGAAAAGCCCCGCAGGTGGAGCAGGTCCGCCCCGCCGTCGGCCAGTCCGCGAATCTGTTCCTTGTACTGGCTGATGAGGCTCCCTTTGCGGAGGTGGCCGCTGCGAATCTGTCCGATGGTACCGGCCACCAGCAAGGGTTTTTCTACGCTGTCCGCGATGCGCCGGGTCAGCGCCGCTCCGCTGCGGGCGGTCTCATAGGCCTTGTCCTCCCAACCGAACGGACGCAGTCCGAAGCGGTTGGCGTTCAGGGTCAGGGATGAAAGGATGTCGACGCCGGCTTCGGCAAATTCCCGGTAGACGGATGCCAGGGTGTCGGGAGCATCGAAAAGGGCCCTTTCGTCAGGCGGGGCGCCGTAGAGCCCCAGCAACTCCCGGATGGACCCGTCCATCAACAGGATTTTCCCCCGCATCAAAGCCCTTCCATCCATCATTGTATTCCGTCGATATCTTGTTTGAGCTGATCCATTTCCGCTTCCATTTCCCGGATGCGTTCGTCCCTTTGCTGCAGCGCTTCTTCCAGCAGTTCGATGCTGCGCGAACCGAAATTGCTTTCCTTGATGACCAGGTTGTCCGGATTGATGTGGAAGACGCTGGCGGAAGCGTCCAGCAGCATCCGCTCGCTTTCGCTCAGCGGGTCGCCGGCTGTGTAGATGATAACATGCTGTCCGTCAATCTTATAGTCGTAGATATATGTGCCGGAGTAGCTTTTGTTGGCGGAAACGAAGGTCTCGACATTGCGCCGGAAATTGTTCTCCCGGACCAGGGAGACGGCCGAAATGACGCTCGGAATGATGAAGGCAATCAGCAGCAGGGTCATCGTCAGGGTGCGCCGCCGGTTGTGTTCGTAGCTTTCCACCGGGGTGAAGCGCAGGTATTTGACCATGAAGAACGTAGCCAGGATGATGAAGACGCCGTTTATGATGAACAGATACAGGGCGCCGAAGAAATAGGGCCAGTTACCGCAGGAAAGCCCGTATCCGGCCGTACAGAGCGGCGGCATGAGGGCCGTGGCAATGGCCACGCCGGACAGGACGGTCCCCCGGTCCTTGCGGGTCGTCTCCAGAATGCCGGCGAAACCGCCGAACAGGGCAATCAGCACATCGTAGATGGTCGGGCTCGTACGGGCTTGGAGCTCCGTCGGGTTGACCAGGTCAAGGGGGGAGAGCAGGAAATACAGCGTGGATGCCATCAGGCTGATGACGACCATGACCAGCAGGTTCAGGGCGGCGTCACGCAGGAGCTGTACGTCGCTGATGCCGATGGAAAGGCCGATGCCCACAATCGGTCCCATCAGCGGGGATACCAGCATCGCGCCGATAATAACGGCCGTCGAGTTGACGTTCAGGCCGACCGAGGCCAGGATGATGGCGAAGGCCAGAATCCATACGTTCGGTCCGCGGAACCAGATGTTTTTCTTGATGCGGGCGACAGCATCCGCCGTATCGATTTCATCCCGGAAATCGATCAGGTTGTGCAGGTATTCTTTCAGTTCTTCCCGGGTCATGGCGATGGAATCAGAAAATATAGCCGACGCCGACGTTCAGGCCGCCGGTGCCGTCTTGTTTCAGGACGGGCCTGGCGTATTCAGCCGACAGGACGAAATTGGTATTAACGGTGAGTTTGGCGCCGAGGCCATAGCTTACGTGCAGTTTGTCGCCGCTCCATGCCCAGCCCTCGTCGCTGTACAGGACGCTGTCGCCGTACTTGCGGAGCGCTTCGAGCCGATAGGGCTGCACCACCATGCCCATATCAATCAAGGGATTGACGGCGATGCCCCAGTCGATGCCCAACAGCTTGAAATCGACGATGAACCACCGCAGTTCGATGTTGCTCCAGGCATAGCCTTTCCCCAGCATGCGGTTGTACAGGATGCCGCGCAGGGAGGTATAACTGCCCAGTCCGTCGGCATCGACCTGCCGCAGCTGCAGGCTGGCGATGTTCGACAGCATATAGAAGGGCATCTCGCCCCACAGTGTTCCCTGATAGGCCAGGTGGTAGGCGAAAGTCAGTCTTTCCGGAACCAGGGGAACGTAATGCCGGAAATGGAGGGCGGCGTTGAAATAACTGTTGCGCTTCTCGAAAATGTCCGGGGACCCGTACAGGAAGGCTTCCGCCCAGATGCCGCGCTTGGTGGAGGCTTCGCTGTCGCGGGTGTCATACAAGACGCCGGCTTTCAGTTCGGCATGTATGCCGCCCTTCGCCTCATCTTCGGACAGGATGCCGGCATTGACATACCGGTGCAGCAGGCTGGTGGCGGCCAGCGGCCACTTTGTGTCATAAAGCCGAAAGACCCAGAGCTGCAGGCCGGCCGCCCACCGGAAATGCGGCAGGATATCCCCCTTGAGGTCGAACAGGAAACGAATCATGTTCCGGTGCATCTGGTAGTAGCCGCTGGGCTGCTGCTTGCCGTCGTCGCCGGTCGTGTAATAGAGCGTTTCGTGATACGGGGAGGCCAGACCGTTGAATCCCATGAAGGGATAGCTCTTGTGGTTCTGGTACATCACCGAAGTGCTCAGCCGCAGGCCGGGAATCAGTTTGTCCGAATCATAGGAGATGAAACCGTAGCGGCCGCCCTTCGTGGCGATACCGAAGTCGAAATAAAACTTGTGGTCATAGTCCGGGTAGCGGCTGCGATTCGGCCCGTAATAATAGAGCTCGGCCAAGGCACCGAACTGCCACCCTTTGTCTGCGGTGAAACTGACGGTCGGCAGGGGCACGACGCTCCAGCCGGAACGCGTTTTTTCCGCCGTGCCCCGGTCTTGTGCGGCAGCGCCCAAGCCGGCGGACAGCAGTAAGATGACCCATGCAAGTTTCCGTCTCATCGCGTATTATCCAAGGAAGCCCAGCAGGATGCCCGCCGCGACGGCGGAACCGATGACGCCGGCCACGTTCGGGGCCATGGCGTTCATCAGCAGGTGGTTGTTCGGGTCGGACTCGCGGCCCACGACTTCCGAAACGCGGGCGCTGTCCGGCACGGCGGAAACACCGGCATTGCCGATAAGCGGATTAATCTTGTGACCCTCTTTCAGGAAGAGGTTGATGAATTTGACGAACAGGACGCCGGCCGCCGTGGCAATCACGAAGGACAGCAGGCCCAGCCCGAAAATCATGACGGACTTGCCGCTGAGGAATTTGTCAGCCTGGGTGGACGCGCCGACCGTGAGGCCAATCAGGGTGGTCACCACGTCAATCAGGGGACCCCGGGCCGTTTCGGCCAGCCGCCGGGTGACGCCGCTTTCTTTCAGCAAGTTGCCGAAGAACAGCATGCCCAGCAGGGGGAGACCCGAAGGAACGATGAAGGCCGTGGTCAGGAAGCCGACAATCGGGAAGATAATCTTTTCTTTCTGGCTGACCTGGCGGGGCTTCTCCATCCGGATGAGGCGTTCTTTCTTCGTGGTGAACAGCAGCATGATAGGCCGCTGGATGACGGGGACGAGAGCCATGTAGGAATAGGCCGAAACGGCGATGGCGCCCATCAGGTCCGGGGCCAGTTTGGAGGACAGGAAAATGGCGGTCGGACCGTCCGCTCCGCCGATGATACCGATGGCGCCCGCTTCATTCGGGGCGAAACCCAGGGCCAAGGCCAGCAGGTAGGCACCGAAAATGCCCATCTGGGCGGCGGCGCCGATGACCACCAGCCGAGGCTGGGAAATCAGGGCGGAAAAATCCGTCATGGCTCCGATGCCCAGGAAAATCAACGGAGGATACCAGCCCTGCCGAACGCCCTGGTAAAGAATGTTCATCACGGAACCGTCTTCGTAGATGCCGATGTTCAATCCCGGGAACATGGGAATGTTGCCCAGAATCATGCCGAAGCCGATGGGCACCAGCAGCAGCGGTTCCCATTCCTTCATGATGGCCACCGTGATGAAGGCGATGCCGATGGCAATCATCACCAGGTTCTGCCAGCCGCAATTGGCGAATCCGGTGAATTGCCAGAATTGCTGAAGACTGTCAATGATTTGGTTCATAGCCTTTTATGCTAAAGTAGCCACCGCCTGTCCGTCCGAGAGCTGGTCGCCTTTGTGGACCAGGATTTCGCCGATGGTGCCGTCCTGCGGAGCGGAAATCTCCACTTCCATTTTCATGCTTTCGATGACGACGACTTTCTGCCCGGCTTTCACTGCATCGCCCGGCTTGGCGCAAATCTCCAGGACCTTGCCCTCCATCGGGGACGTCACCTGGACCTGTGCACCTTTCGGGGCGGCCGGCGCGGGTGCCGGTGCTGCCGCGGCGGGGGCGGGGGCGGGAGCGGCCTGTACGGGCGCGGCAGGCGCTGCGGGAGCGGCCGCAGGGGCATTCTCCAGCTCCACCAGGTAATCTGCGCCGTTGACATTGACCTGCGCGGTCTTGCCTTCGATGCTGTTGATGCTTACTTTGTATTCTTTACCGGAAATTTTGAATGTATACTGTGCCATATTATCTGGGTAATTTTCTGAATGTTTCGTGACGGGCGGCCGTGGGCCGGATGGTGATGACATAGCTCTCCGTATCGTGTACGGATTCGCTCAGGTACAGGTGCAGGGCCAGGGCGATGGCGGCGTAGGTGTCACCGTCCTGTTCCATATCCAGGGCCAGGGCAATCGCGGCTGCGACGGCTTCGTCTGCCGGGGCTTCTTTTTTCGGTGTTTCTTTTTTCGGCGCCGCTTTCCCCTTGCGGGTAAAGGCACGGCCGATGCCGGTGAAAATCCACCAGAGGATAATCAGGGCTGCAAACACGACCGACACGCTGGTCAGGGTGAGAATCCATCCGTTCGGGTCGGTCCGGGCCATCCGTTGGGCGCCGGTTTCTTCAATGCCGACCGTATTCATGGTCATGGGCGACGGAACGGCCGGCTCGGACTCGGTCCGGAAATCCATTTTCTTGTTGTCCCGGGCGACTTTGCGGACGGCCATGTCGGCGGGCAGGGCAGCCGGAATGGACAGACTGTCGATGAAGGTCTTGCCGTCATTGCTGACCAGGTAGACCGTGCCGCCGGGCGTGAGGGTGAAGTTGGTGTAATACGTGCCTTCGTCGGCGTTGCCGCCGCACCACAGCAGAGTGACCTGCCGGGGCCCCAGCCGGGTGGACGCGTCCCCCTTGGGAATCATGTATCGCTGCGGCCGGGTCCGGTCGTCCGTCAGGAAGCAGCCGCCGAAATTCACCGTTCCCTGCGAGGTGTTGGTGATTTCCACCCAGCCCGTATGGCGGCCGTATCCGTCGGTGACGCCCTGCGTATTGCAGGGAACCGCCTCGGACAGAATCAGGTCCGACACGTTCTGGGCTGCTGCCGCGAGGGCGGTGACCAGGCCGATGACTGCCAGGATGATTTTCTTGCTATCCATAGGCTTACAGCGGAAGATTGTCGTGTTTTTTGGCCGGTACTTCCTGTTGTTTGGCGGCCAGCTGCTCCAGGGCGCGGATGACCCGGAAGCGGGTGTTGCGCGGCTCGATGATATCGTCGATGTAGCCTTTCTGGGCCGCCTGGTAGGGGTTGTTGAACAGGTCGTCGTATTCTTTTTTCTTTTCCTCCCGGATGCGGGCGGCTTCTTCCGGGGTGGCGGCCGCCTTCATGTCCTTGGCATAGAGCACGCCAACGGCTCCGTCCGCGCCCATTACGGCGATGTTGGCGGAGGGCCAGGCATAGTTGAGGTCGCCGCGGAGCTGTTTGCAGCTCATGACGATATGGGCGCCGCCGTAGGATTTGCGCAGGGTGACCGTCACTTTGGGCACCGTCGCTTCGCCGAAGGCATACAGCAGTTTGGCGCCGTTGGCGATGATGGCCCCGTATTCCTGATGGGTGCCGCAGAGGAAGCCGGGCACGTCCACGAGGGTGACAAGCGGGATGTTGAAGGCGTCGCAGAAGCGGACGAAACGGGCCGCCTTGCGTGACGCGTTGATGTCCAGGGCCCCGGCCAGCATGGCGGGCTGGTTGGCCACCACGCCGACGCTCCGTCCGTTCATGTGGGCGAAACCGACGATGATATTGCGGGCATAGGCGCGATGGACCTCGAAGAAGTCCCCGTCATCCACGATGCTGCGAATCACGGCATACATGTCGTAGGGTTTGTTCGGGTTGTCGGGAATGATGCTGTTCAGGGCATCGTCCACCCGGTTGTACGGGTCGGCAGTGGGGCGCAGCGGCGCTTCCTCCCGGTTGTTCTGGGGCAGGAAACTGAGCAGTTTCTTCAGGGTCGCGATGCCCTCTTCTTCGTTTTCCGCCGCGAAATGGGCCACGCCGCTCTTGGAGGCATGGACGGTGGCGCCGCCCAGTTCTTCCTGGGTGACCTCTTCGCCGATGACGCTCTTGACGACAGCCGGGCCGGTCAGGAACATATAAGAGGTATTCTTGACCATCAGGGTGAAATCGGTCAGGGCGGGGGAGTAGACGGCTCCGCCGGCGCAGGGTCCTAAAATGCCGGAAATCTGCGGGACCACGCCCGAAGCCAGAATGTTCCGTTCGAAAATCTCGCCGTATCCGGCCAGGGCGTCAATTCCTTCCTGGATGCGTGCGCCGCCGGAATCGTTCAGCCCGATGACGGGAGCGCCGTTGCGGACGGCCATGTCCATCACCTTGCAGATTTTCTCGGACATGGTCTTGGAGAGCGACCCGCCGGTAACCGTGAAGTCCTGGGCGAACACATAGACCAGACGGCCGTCAATCGTGCCGCAGCCGGTCACGACGCCGTCACCGTCGTAGTGCTGCTTGTCCATGCCGAAATGGGTGCAGCGGTGCTGTACGAACATATCATATTCTTCGAAACTGCCTTCGTCCAGAAGCAGGGCGATGCGTTCCCGCGCTGTGAACTTGCCTTTCTGATGCTGGGCTTCCACGCGTTTCTCTCCGCCGCCCAGCCGGGCTTTGGCCCGCCGGTCGACCAGTTTCTGGATGTTCTCCTGCTGAATGTTCATGGTATCGTATCTTCCTAAAACTAATGTTATAACCCGCAAATATAGTAAAAAACACCGTGAGAACAAAAAAAGAGGTCTGCTATCGGCAGACCTCTTAGCGTTTGCTGTGTCCGGAACTATTCGGCGGCGGGGGCGAGGGTCGTGTAGACGTTCGTTACATCCTCGTCGTCTTCCAGCAGGTTGGTGAGCTTTTCGAGGGTGGCCCGCTGCTCGGGTGTAACCTCCTTGAGGTCTACGTTCGGGATGCGGTCGAAACCACCGGAAACCAGCTCGTAGCCGTTCTCTTCGATGAATTTCTGAATCGCGCCGTAAGCGGTGTATTCGCCGTAGATGACGATTTCCTTGCTGACGTTTTCATCCTCGTCCTCGACTTCCTGCTCATAGAGTTCGTCCAGGCCCAGGTCGATGAGTTCGAGCTCCAGTTCTTCCAGGTCGATGGGCTTGGCCGGGTCTTCCTTGATGCGGAACACGCACTTGTGGTCAAACATGAAGGCCACGCTGCCGCTGGTGCCGAGGGTGCCGCCGCACTTGGTGAAGTAGCTGCGGACATTGGCCACGGTGCGGGTGTTGTTGTCCGTCGCCGTTTCTACGAGATAGGCGATGCCGTGAGGGCCGTAACCTTCGAAAACGACCTCCTTGAAGTCACCCTGCTTGCTCTCGGTGGCCTTCTTGATGGCGCGTTCGATATTCTCCTTGGGCATCTGCTCGGAACGGGCTTCGGCCAAGAGGGCGCGCAGACGCGGGTTGCCGGTCACATCGGGACCGCCCTGCTTGACAGCAATCGTGATTTCCTTGCCCAGTTTCGTGAAGACGCGGGCCATGTGGCCCCAGCGCTTCAACTTCCTTTCCTTTCGGAACTCAAAAGCTCTTCCCATGATTATTCGGCGTTTTGGATTCTGGAGATATACTTGTCAATATCGTAACCTTCCATGGACTGCGGATACTGGTCCTTGATGGTCTGGTAGAAGGTCAGAGCCTTGGCCTTGTCGCCGAGTTCTTCGCAGACGATGCCGGCTTTCTTCAGATAGGCGGCGGCATAAACGTTGTCAGCCTTGGCAGCCGCTTTCTCGAAGCAGGCGAGGGCCTCGTTGTATTTCTCCAGTCCTACGTAGGCGTCGCCTTCGCAGGAGAGGGCGCGGGCGGCCAGGATGGCGTCGCTGCCGTCATATTTCTTCAGGTAATTGATGGCGTTCTCGAAGTTGCCGAGCTGGAGTTCGCACTCGCCGGCATACAGGTAGACGGCGGCACCGGCTTTGTTGCCGTATTCGCTGATAATCTGCTCGAAACCGAGGGTGTTGCCGTCGCCCTTCAGCGCCAGTTCATACTGCTGGGCACGGAAAGAGGCCTCGGCCGGGAACATCTGCTCGAGGGCTTCCGCATGGCGGGGCTGTACATAGAATTTGTTGTACGCGAGCGCGCCCAGGATAATGAGGGCGATGACGGCGACGCAAATCCAGATGGCTTTGCCGTTCTCGTTGAAGAATTTTTCCACTGCGGAGATGCTCTGGCCCACTTTGGCCTGCTGCTCCATCTCCTGCTCTGTCATTTTTTCTTTTGCCATATGCTTTGTTGTTTTTATTTCCAATAACCAATTAGCCTGCAAAATTAAGAATTTTCTTGTAAAATGCCAATATTTGATTCTAAAATGTAGCGGACCTGCCGCAGAAAGCCCTTTAAAGGGGTATTTGATTTTTTCCCTTTTTGCATACCGATTTTTTCTTTGTTAATTGGCAAAAAATCCGTAAATTCGCACCGATTTTTAAAAGAAATACAATACCGTGGTGAAACGTTTGTTTTCTTCCCTTATATTACTTTGTCTGGCAGCCATTCTGTCTGCCCAAACCCTTCAGCGGGATACAGTCATGGTCTTCTTTAAACTTTCGGATGCGGCATTGTATCCGGATTTTATGGACAATGGCCCCCGCCTGGCCGATTTTGCCCGGAAAGTTTCCGAGGCGAAGGGACAGCGGGCCTGGGTGGTCGTTTCTTCCGGTTCTTCTCCGGATGGCAGCCTGCTGCTGAACAAGAATCTGACCCGGGACCGTTCCGCCAGCGTACAGGCGTTTCTGAAGGATTCCCTGGGCCTGTCCGCCAGCGAGTTCGTGATTCAGAACCAGCCGGTCCGTTGGGAAATGCTGGACAAAATGCTGGATGTGGCTTCTTCCGCCGCTACCTATAAGGACGCAGTGCGCGAAGCGATGCGCCTGCCGGAAGGCCAGCGGGCCGCCGCGATGAAGACGATTCAGAACGGGAAGGCATGGGAGGATATGAAAAAGAATATTTTCCCGGCCATGCGTTCCACCTTCGTCGCCATCGGATATGATGCCGCTCCGGTGCAGGAAGAAGAAACGGTGGTGGTCGAGGACGTCACCCCGGAAGTGACCGTACCCGAAGAAGTCCCGGTCCCGGCAGCCCCCGTTCCCGCGGAGACCGCTCCGGTCGTGTCCGAACCCGAAGTCGTGGCGCCGGTGCAGCTGCCCGCCCCGGAACCGGTCCGCGAGGCCCGCGGCTATTGGGTGAAGACCAATCTGCTGGGCTGGGCCCTGTTCCAGATGAATGCCGCCGCCGAGGTGGAGCTGTTCAACCATGTCACCTTCAGTTTCCCGGTGTATTACGGGTCCTTCGACTGGTTCGTCAATACGATTAAATTCAATACGTTGGAAATCCGTCCGGAAATCCGCGGCTGGCTGCGCAAGGACTGTACCGGTCCTTTTGCCGCCATCCACGGCACGCTGGGCATGTATAACTACGCCCTGGGCGGCGAGCTCCGCTACCAGGACCACATGGGGAAGACCCCGGCATGGGGCGGCGGCCTGACCTTGGGCTGGCGGCTGCCGCTGCACCTGTTCGGCTCCGACCGTTTCGGTCTGGAAATGGCCGTGGGTGCCGCCGCGCTCAAACTCAACTATGATACTTTCTACAATGTGAAGAACGGCAACTATGTCGACCAGGGCATCCAGAAGATGTATTATGGCATTGACAACGTTTCCGTGTCCCTGACCTACCGATTTGACAGCAAACGCAGATTCCGCAGATGAGAAAAACTTTGAAATATATGCTGATGGCGATGGCGGCCGCGCTCGCGCTCCCGTCCTGTCTCGTCCATGAATTCCCGGAAGGCAACCGGGATGTGGATGTGGCCGTCAACCTGGATTTCAAATATCCGATGACGCCTTTCAAGACCGTGACGAAGGCGGGGCCCCGCTATGTCGTGCGCTATACCCTGAACGCCTACGAGTTTTCCGGCGTGGCGTATGACCGGCATCCGAAATATACCGCCACCTTCTACCGGGAAGACCCTTCTTCGATGGACAACACCCTGCATATCAACCTTCCTGCCGGCAAGTACAAACTGCAGGTGTGGGCCGATTTCGTGGCGGCCGACCGGGAAGATACCTTCTGGGTACCGTCCGATTTCACCCATGTTTCCATCGCCGGTACCTACCTGGGCAGCAGCGACTACCGTGACGCCTTCGCCGGCGAGGTGGATGCCGACGTGTCGGATATCCGCGCCAGCGGCATGTCCGCCCTGGTCGTGATGCCGATGCACCGTCCCCTGGCCAAGTACCGCCTGGTGGCTACGGACAAACAGGAATTCCTCACCAAGCTGGTGAAGTCCCTGGGCTATGACGATACGAAGGCGGACGAGACCAAGGCCGGGTACGATTTCTCCCGTTTTACGGCGCGGGTGGACTATATGCAGTTCTTCCCCAGCCAGCACAACATGTTCTACGACCGTCCGGTCAATTCCGCGACCGGTGTCAGCTATACCAGCAACCTGGTGGAACAGGAGAACGAGGAAATCGAAATCGCTTTCGACTATGTACTGGCGGAGGACGAGACGCAGGTGACCCTGGCCGTGACCCTGTTCGACGCCTTGAGCGAGAACCTCGGTACCATCCGGGGCATTACCGTTCCGCTGAAGCGGGGCGGCATCACGACCGTGACCGGCAGCTTCCTGACGAAGGGCTCCGTGTCCGGCGTCAGCATAGACCCGTCCTTTGACGGAGAACACAATATTACCTTCTAACGCCATGAAACGACTCTTACTCCTTACGCTTCCTTTCCTGGTGCTGCTCTCCTGCGGGCGGGCTCCGCTGCAGGAAACGGCGACGGTGTCCTTCGTGGCCCGGCCCGACCTTCAGACCAAGGCCGTCTCCGACGGAAATACGGTCAACCAACTCTATGTCTGCGTGTTCGACCAGGCGACCGGGGAAGAATTGCCCCAGTTCCGCACCTGTGTCTCCCGTGAAAACGGAGGTTTTGCCTTCTCCCTGAACCTGGCGACGGGCAACAGCTACAACCTGGCGTTCTGGGCACAGGCGGAAGACGGCCCCTACACATTGACGGACGGCGACGTGACGGCCATTACGGCCGATTATACCGCCGCCGTGGCCAGCGATGAGAAGGGGGATGCCTTCCGGGCGGTTGAAACCGTTACGGTGGACCGGGATATGGCGGTGAACGTGACGCTGACCCGTGCCGTCGCGATGCTGGACTTCCTTTCGGACGAATCGCTGGACAACCTTCCCGGGGACGTCGAAACCGCCGTTACGCTTCAGGGCGGTGTGGCGGCTTCCTATAATGCACTGACCGCTGTCGCTTCCGACCCGTTGGCGGAGGCGGTGCGGTTTGATTTTGCCGCGGTTCCCGGCGATGAGCTGGTGGACGAAAACTACCAATATACCCGCGCAGCGTTCGTGTATGTCCTGCCGGCTGCCTCCGCACTGCAGAAAGTGGTGCTGACGCCCCGCATCGGCGGCAAGGTCGGCGCGGAGCGGGAGAGTACCGATGTGCCTGTAGCCGCCAACTGGCGGACCAAGCTGAAAGGGACTTTGTTTACGTATTAAATACTTTATTAACTTCATAAACCTTTATCTTAATGAAAAAATTGCTTTATTCAGTAGCGGTTGCAGCCTTAGTACTGGTTGCTTCCTGCGCAAGGGAAATCGCCCCGGTCGCTGTCAGCGAGAGCGATTTCGCCAATGTGAACATTGCACTTTCCCTGGGTCAGGCGACCAAGGCCGGTGACGGCGCTCAGGCCACCGCTCTCCAGATGGGTGTGTATGACATCACTGCTGATGCCCCTGTCTTCATGCAGGATCTGTCCCTGCTGGGAGACAACGCGGAAACCCTCGAGGGTGGCAAGGCCACCATTTCCCTGCGTCTGGTCAAGGGCCAGGCCTACCGTTTCGTATTCTGGGCGCAGGACCCCGCTTCTGACGCCTATACCGCCACGATTACGGCCAACGGTGCTACCGTAGCGGTCAATCCTGCCGGTACCATCAATGACGAGGCCCGCGACGCTTTCGCCGCCTGCATCGAGACCAACGGTCCTGTCAGTGAGGACTCCCAGCTGTCCGCGACCCTCAAGCGCGTTGTCGCCCAGGTGAACGTGATTGCGACCGACCTGGCTGTTCCGGCCGACGGCGGTAAATCCGCTGCTGAAAAAGCCGGTGTGGCTTTCACCCAGTCCAACCTCGTTGTAAAGGGTATGCCGACCAGCCTCGACCTCATTTCCGGCGAAGTCTCCGGCTCGGCTGATTATACGTTCGCCGCCGCTGCTTCCGATCTCCTTCCGACCATCGCTTCCGGTTATGTCCTGGCAGGTGAAGAGCAGCTCGCTACGGTGGAATTCACCGCCGAAGGTGCTGTCAACGACGCTGCCAAGCGTTGGGCCTATACGGGTGACAAGGCCATCGCCAATGTTCCCGTCCAGAAGAACTATCGCACGAATATCTCCGGTAATATCTTCACGGCCGAGGCGACCATCAACGTCACTGTCGACGCCAACTGGAATACGCCGGACTATGAGAAAGATATCGAAGTCGTTACCGATGTGACGGCTACCAACGCCGCCCTCGTCGAGGATAAGGAGAGCAGCGACCCGCTGAGCTATGTGATTGAGACGGTCAAGACCGACAATACCACCATCGTGGTTCCTGCCGGCATGACTTCCAAAGACCTGACCTTCACGGTCGCCGGTTTCGAGACGGGTGAAGCCGCCGCTCCTGTCCTGACCATCCAGGACGAAGGCGCTACTGCTGCTTATGCCGGTGATGTGACCATCGTTCTCCCGGCCGGTCTCGACCTGGGCGTCGTTACGGTCAACCTCCCTGCCGCGCACGTGACCCTCACCAACGGTTCCGCTACCCAGGTGATTTCCACCACCGGTAACGGTACCCTCGTGATTGCGAAGGATTTCAGCGCCAAGGTCATTGAGGTTCTCAAGGGTAATGTCGAACTCGCCGGTTCCGTCGAGACCATCGTCCGCGGCGAAGGCAATGCCGACGAGGTTACCTACGTGACCCTCGTGGAAGGCTACAACTGGAAGAATCAGGCTACCGATACCGCTGAAGGTACCAAGGTTGTCATCAAGAAAGAGGAAGAGGAAACCAGCGGAGATCCGAGCGTGGATCCGGGAACTAGCGGATCTGTCGTATTTGACTTCACTGCAGCTACCGGTACCTATGCCTTTGAGAATGGTGTTGAGATTGGAAGCAAGACCAAAGCTCCTATTACCGTTACGTTTGCTGCAGGAACGAACAAGAACGCTCCGAAGTATTATACAAGTGGCGATGCCGTGCGTACCTATGCTGGCAATACGGTTACCATCAACGGTGCGAACATCTCCAAAGTTGTCTTTACCTTCGGTGCTTCCGACGGAAGCAATGCCATCCTGGCTGATTCCGGCGAACTAGCTGAGAATGTTTGGACCGGTTCTGCTACCGAGGTCGTTTTTACTATTGATGGAACTTCCGGAAATCGCCGTATCGCAAAGATGGAGGTGACCTATGGCGAAGGCACTCCGGTTGAAACGTCCGAAGACCCGGTTGTCCTGAAGGATATCGTGGCTGAGGCGGGTGTAAAGGCCGTCTCCGTCAAGGTGGGTGAATCTTCCGAGAAGGTTGAGGTTACCGTTACCGACCCGGCCGAAGGTGCTACCGTCGTGCTCGCCTCCAAGGACGAGACCGTCGCTACGATTGCTGAGGGTATTGTGACAGGTGTCGCTGTCGGCGAGACCGAAATCACCGCTACCATCACCGCTGAAGGTTACAACGAGAAGGTCATCTCCATCCCTGTCACCGTTGCCGCCGCCGACGAATCCCAGGATCCGCAGCCGGCCCAGACCGGTTCCGGTACCCTGGAGGATCCTTACACTGCTGCAGGTGCTTATGCAGCTGTAAGTGCTCTGGAAGCTGATGCCGAGACTGAAGCCCCGATTTATGTCAAGGGTAAAGTTTCCTCTATCAAATACACCTTCAGTGCAAGTTACGGAACAGCTACCTTTAATATTTCTGAGGACGGAACAACGGAAGGGACGCAGTTTATCGCCTACGGTGTTTACTTCCTGGAGAATAAAGCATGGGTTGAAGGTAATACTCAGATTGCCGTCGGCGACGATGTTATTGTTTGTGGAACGGCTGTCAACTATAAGGGTGAAACGCCTGAAATCGCCAACAAGAAAGGTTACCTCTATTCTTTGAACGGAAAAACTTCCGAATATGTATTCGTTCCGGCGACCATCACTGCCGGCAACATCTCCGGCGTGCCTGCTGAGGGTGTTGTGGATGCCGTAGCCAAGGTGTCTATTGAGAACGGTGATGGCTATGAAGCTAAAGTGACTTGCGACGGTACTGTCGTGACCGCAGCGACACTGAGCGCCGAAGGTGTTACCTATACTGTTTCTGCCAACACGGGAGACGCTCGCGAAGGTTCCATCACCATTACACTGACCCAGTCAGGGCAGGAAGATGTAGTGAAGGTTATCACTGTCGCTCAGATTGCGGCTGGTGAAAAGCCTGCAGAGTCCATAGTTGTGACTATCAATGGAGAAAATGCAGGTGGCATGACTGGTACTGCAGGTGAACAGACCGGAAGCTTCGAATCCCTGACGGTTATTCTCAGCAACGGTCTTGTTGCTTCTTCTGGCGAGGTTCGTGTCTATAAGGACGCTACAATTTCCTTCCAGGCTCAGAATGGAAGAGCAATCAAGAGCATTGTCTTCAATTGCCAGGCTAGTGGTACAACTAAGTATGGCCCTGGTTGTTTCGCAGCTGTGGAAGGCTATTCTTATGAGGAATCAGTGGGTACTTGGTCAGGTTCGGCTTCTGAGGTAACCTTCACCGCCGCTTCTGCGCAGGTACGTGCTACTTCCATTGTCGTGACCCTCGAATAAGTATTACGACAGATACGATGGAGGCTGGCCAATCGGTCAGCCTCTTTTTTTGTAGATTCATCGGGTTACCTCCTTTACGAATGAAGAAAAATAAGAAATCTCCGAGCAAAAGGTGTTTCGCGAACCTATCTGAGTGCCAATGAATTATGAATTGTCCATCCTGCGAAAGAAGGATGGACAAGCTGTAAGTAACTGGTAATCACTATGCTTTTCAAAACGGTGTCATGAGGCTGCTGAACCCCTATCGGAACAGCGCGAGGTTCCGAAAGCCGGGCCTGAGCAGGGAGCCGGCTCCGTAAATGGCAGTTCTCATAGTTTTCGGTTTGGTCCGGCAAAGATACGGCTTTTTTTTGAACGGGACGCCGCGCTGCCGCCAAAATTCGTGCGTCGCTATGCCTCCAGAATCAGCCCGTCATAGGCAGGAAGGACCGTGGAACGGATACCGCGGGCGGCACATAGCGAAGCCAGATCTTCGCAGAAACAATCATATGTCGGGAAGGTATGGCTGAGGTGGGTCAGCCAGGTGTGCCCTGCGCCGATGCGGTCGGCCAGTTCGAGCGCCTGGTCAAGGGAGAAGTGGGAATGGTGGGGGCGGTAGCTTACCGTGTTGAGGGTGAGGTGGTCAAGGCCGCGCAATTTGGCCAGCTCGCTCTCCTCGATGCGGCTCATATCCGTCAGATAGGCGATACTCCCGAAACGGAATCCCAGCACCGGCATCTGGCCGTGGAAGCCCCGGACGGGCACGACCGTGACTTCCTCTACATCCGGTACGGCTCCTTCAATCGGGCGGTACCGATAGCCCACATCGTGGACCCATTCCAGCTCATAACCACTGTTTCGCTTGACTGTAAACGGCTGTTCGTCAATAAGATGGATATTCCATTCCGGCGCGCCGGGATACTTGACCTCCTCGAAGGCATAGGCATATTCGCGTTTCAAGGTATCCAGCACAAGGGGCTCGCAGAAGATTTCCACGGCCTTCCGGTCGATATAATTCAGCGAACGGACGTCGTCCAGCCCGCCGGTGTGGTCCTTGTGGTTGTGGGTCAGCAGGATTGCGTCCAAGTGGCCGATGCCCGCCCGCAGCATCTGGCTGCGGAAATCCGGTCCGGCATCCACGAGGATGGCCATGCCGCCGTATTCTACATAGGCGGAAGAACGGAAACGCTTGTCCCGCGGGTCCTGCGACCGGCAGACCGGGCAGGTGCATCCGATAATCGGCACCCCTTGCGAGGTGCCCGTTCCCATGAACGTCAGTTTTACGGTTTTCTTCATACGGCGTCTTCTTGTTCCCGCGCAGCTGCGAGATCTTTCCCATATACGGCCTCGGGGTCCCGGGACGGTGTCGCTTTCCGGGCACGGCAGATGTCGCACTGTCCGCAGTCCGCGCTTTCCGTTTGCCCGAAATAGGCCAGCAGGTAGCGTGAGCGGCAGGTATCTTCTTCCGAAGCGTAGTCCATCATCGCGGCCAGACGGCCGTGCGAACTGTCCATCAGCATGGCATATCGCTGCGGTGACAGGCGGACGTTTCCGGGCTGCAGGCGCTCATGGTGGAGGTAGATGACATCGGAATGGACCTGCGGCACATAATGGATGATATGCTCCAGGGAAAGCCGGTACAGCAACTGCCGGTATTCCGCCACGCTAACGCCCAGCCGTTCGGAGAAAAAGGCTTCGTCTACCGGCACGGGGTAGGAAAAAATCCCTTCGCAGCGGCGCATCAGCTCGTCCAGCAGCGGCACCATCCTGCGGTCCGGCAGGTCGGTGTCATACAGGGCGGTCCGGTCCGCGATAATCTTGACCCGGGTGTTTACGTCGATATCTTCGGAATAGGACCAGTGGTCCTCCCGTTCGATGTATTTCATGGCGTAATAGGCCGATGCGCGTTCCAGCTTGTATGCCTGGCAGAAGGCCGACAGGTCGAATTTCAGCTGCCTTCCTTCGCCGGCTCCGTAGGGGATGCCGAAAAAGGCGTGCAGCTTCTGGTAGACGTCTTCGATATACGCCAGGGAAGGATAGGACAGTTTCTCGATTTGTTTCAGCCGGGAGACGTCGTTTCCGTTCCACAGCAGAACGGCATAGGAACGCAGCCCGTCCCGCCCGGCGCGGCCGGCTTCCTGGAAATAGGCTTCCGGGGATTCCGGCAGGTCCAGGTGTACGACAAAACGCACGTCCGGCTTGTCGATACCCATGCCGAAGGCATTCGTGCAGACCATGATCCGCACCTTCCCTTGCTTCCATTCCTCCTGACGGGCGGTCCGGACCAGGTGGCCCAGGCCGGCGTGATAGAAAGAAGCGGAGAGGCCCTGCGCCTGCAGGAAGTCGGCGATTTCCTCGGTTTTGCGCCGGTTCCGGACATAGACGATGCCGGTCCCAGGGACCCCGTTGCAGACGGAGAGGAGCTGGCCGAGTTTGTCCTGGCAGTGCCGGACGATATAGGACAGGTTGGGCCGCTCGAAACCGCTCTTGAGGAGCAGCCGTTCGCGGAAGTCCAGGCGGTCCATGATGTCTTCGGCCACCTTCGGAGTGGCGGTGGCGGTCAGGGCAATCACCGGTGCGTCGACGACCTTGCGGATGTCTCCGATGCGCAGATAGTCCGGCCGGAAATCATACCCCCACTGCGAGATACAGTGCGCTTCGTCCACGACGATATAACTGACCTGCAGGCGCGGTAGCCAGTAGCGGAACATCCGGGTTCCCAGCCGCTCGGGCGAGAGATACAGGAATTTGTAGTCGCCGTACGCGGCGTTGTTCAGGGCCAGTTCCACTTCGCGCGTGTTCATGCCGGCATGGACGGCAATCGCGCGGATGCCCCGGGCCGCAAGGTTCTGCACCTGGTCTTTCATCAGCGCGATGAGCGGGGTCACCACCAGGGCGATGCCTTCGCGGGCGAGGGCCGGGACCTGGAAACAGACCGATTTGCCGCCGCCGGTGGGCAGGATGGCCAGGACGTCACGGTCTTCCAGGGCGGCACGGATGATGTCTTCCTGCAAGGGGCGGAAGCTCTCGTACCCCCAGTACGAACGGAGTATGTCCAGCGGCGACAAATCTAAAACCATTTAATGTTTTCTGCCGGTGCCGGTGGCAGATTATTTGCAGTTAAAACAGCCCGGCGAGGCTTACAAAAGTACGAATAATTTAGCAACTTTCGATGCTTTTTGTTAACTTTGCCGGATAGAAAAGTTATAACTCAAAACATACAAAACAACTATGCCCAAAATGGATTTAAGAAAGTACGGTATCACCGGCGTAAAGGAAATTCTTTACAACCCTACGTATGAAGTCCTCTATAACGAAGAGACCAAACCCGGCCTCGAAGGCTTCGACAAAGGACAGGTGACCGAACTCGGCGCTATCAACGTGATGACCGGTATCTATACCGGACGTTCCCCCAAAGACAAATACATTGTCTACGACAAGACCACCAAGGAAGGTGCTCCCGGTGAGATCTGGTGGACGACCGACGGTTATCCGAATGACAACCACAAGATGAGCGAAAAGACCTGGAAGGCCGTCAAGAAACTCGCCCAGCAGCAGCTTAGCGGCAAGCGCCTCTACGTCGTGGACGGTTTCTGCGGTACCCACAAGGACACCCGCATGAAGGTCCGTTTCATCATGGAGGTGGCATGGCAGGCCCATTTCGTGACCAACATGTTCATCCGTCCGAAGAACCAG
>CADBPR010000066.1 GCA_902796555.1 uncultured Bacteroidia bacterium | reverse complement strand
CGGAGGCACGCCCCACCAGTTGGGATAACCCAGGATGATGGTGTCGTACTGGTCCATATTCTCTACTTTCGCTGTGAGCTCCGGACGGGCTTTGGCACGGAGTTCCTGCTTGGCTTCCTCGATGCAGACCATATAGTCCTCGGAGTATTTCTTCACCGTTTCAATCTGGAAAACATCGGCCTCCGGAAGCTGCGCCTTGATTTTCTCTACGATAACCTCGTTATTGCCTTTGGGAAGGAAGCGGACGCCGCCGTCCACCCAGTTTTCTCCGCGGCGGGAGTAGAATGCGATAAGTGTCTTTGCCATAGTCGTAATCAATTGAGTCATTTTTCATCATTCCTAACTGATGCAAAGGTCGGCAGATTCTCCGGAATGCTTGTTATCAATTATTCCGAAAGAATTATCATGAATTCGGAAAACGTCTCCGACTATATTGAACCATTCTGTTTAAGTGAAAGAAGATGGCAGTCCCGTTACGGGAAATACCGCGTTCTATTCATCGCAATAATTATTGCAAGGAATAAACAGGGCCTGTTTTGCGCGCAACGTTTCATTTTGCCATATAAGCGAAAAATCGTATATTTACGTCAAATATAACAGCTATGCGTAAAATCGTACTGTTTGTCGTCGCGGCCCTGGCCGTTTTGACGACTGCATCCTGCAAGAACGCCGACACCAAGGGCCGGGCGTCTTTTGTCGCCATCACCGATGTCGTTCCGGACGTCATCCTTGAAATCCGCTATTTCGGAACGTATAATTTCGTGGGAGAGCGGATTGACGGGTACTGCTCGCCCCGGGCCTTTCTGACCCGAGCGGCCGCCGACAGCCTCAAAGCTGTCAGTGACGACCTGGTGAAACAAGGTTACCGGCTGAAAATCTATGACGCCTACCGGCCGCAGCGCAGCGTAGACCATTTTGTACGGTGGGCCGCAGACACGGCTGATGCGCGCATGAAAGCGTTTTTCTATCCCGACCTGCCCAAAAGCGTGCTGTTCGCACAGGAGTATATCATGGAAAAGTCCGGCCATACCCGCGGCTCTACCGTAGACCTGACATTGCTGGACATGGCCACCGGAAAAGAAGTGGATATGGGCGGCACCTTCGACTGGTTCGGTGAAGAGAGCCATCCCGATTTCTGCGGGAATCCGGACACCGGTGTATATGACGCCGCCCAAGCCGCCGCTCATAAAAGGGGTATCACGGAGCAGCAGTTCTGCAACCGCCTGATTCTCCGCCAGGCCATGCTCCGCCATGGATTCAAGCCCCTGGACTCCGAATGGTGGCACTTCACCTTGCGGAACGAGCCTTTCCCGGACACATACTTCAACTTCCCTGTTCAATAAAGTCTTACATACCGTCACTATGATACTTACCACTTGGGCAAAAGACTGATAGTAAAAATGAAATCCCTCGTTTTCATCAACGCCTGCGTGCGGCAAACAGATTCACGCACGCTGCGGATTGCGGAACCCATTGTCGAGGCGCTATCCGCCAGGTACCAGATTACCCGTTATAACCTGCCGGACATGGACATTGATCCGCTGAACCCCTACCTATATGCCGGGCGCAGCCGGGGCGAAATCCCCGCCTGGGCCGTTGAAGCGGCATCGTCCCTTGCAAAAGCCGACCGGATACTGATAGCCGCGCCCTTCTGGGACATGAGCTTCCCGGCCGTACTGAAATGTTTCTTCGAACAGACTTCGCTGTTTGACATCACCTTTACGGACAACGGGAAAAACTGCGTCGGCCTCTGCCAGGCGCCGAAAGTCCTGTACATCACAACGCGCGGCATGGATATCGCCACCGGCAGCGAATGGGAACAGGCCACGCCGTATATCAGGGCAATCGGCCGGCTGTGGAACCTAGGACCGCTGACCACAATTGATGCCCGGAACATGGACTACAGCACGGAAGACGAAATCGAAGGAAAGATTGCACGTGCCGTCGCCGAAGGAACCGAACTCGCCAAAACCTGGTAACCGCATCCACATTCGCGCGTGAACCATCTTCACCCTGCCATGTCACGCATCATCTTCCACATCGACGTCAACTCGGCCTTCCTCAGCTGGACGGCCGTGAAGTTGCTGCGCGAAGGGAAAGCGGATATCCGCCTGGTGCCGTCCGTCGTATCCGGAGACCCCAACGACCGGCGCAGCATCATTACGGCAGCATCCATTCCGGCCAAGAAACTGGGCATCAAGACAGCCCAGCCGGTATCCATGGCGCTGCGCACCTGCCCCTCGCTGGTCATCGTGGGCGGCGACTGGACCTGGTTCAAGCAGTGCTCGGAAGGTTTTATTGACATCTGCCGCTCCTTCAGCCCCGTCCTGCAACAATTCAGCATCGATGAATGTTTTATCGACATGACGCAGCGCTGTACGCCGGAACAGGCCGTCTCCGTCGCGACCCGGCTGAAAGACCGGGTACGGGAGGAACTGGGCTTTACCGTGAACGTCGGCATCGGCTCCAACAAGCTGCTCGCCAAGATGGCATCCGATTTCGAGAAACCGGACAAGGTACATACCCTGTGGCAAAGTGAGGTGGAGCAGAAGATGTGGCCGCTGGGCGTGCGGGACCTGCTCTGGGTGGGCAAGAAAACCGAGGAACGGCTCACCGCCTACGGCATCGATACGATTGGCCAGCTGGCTCAACTGGAAATGGGACCGCTTACCCGGCTGGTGGGACAGAAATTCGCGCACCAGCTGCATGAAAACGCCAACGGTCGGGACGATTCTCCGGTGGAAACGGAGCGGGCTGAAGCCAAGAGCATCAGCGCCGAGCGGACCTTCTCCCACGATTACACCGACCCGAAAGACATTGACCGGGCGCTGTTCAACGTCGCCTGCATCGTAGCACACCGCATCCGCCGGCATGATTTCCGCGCCTCTACGGTCTCCATGTTCATCAAATACAAAGACTTTTCCGTGGTGCAAAGGCAGACGTCACTGAGCCAGCCGACCGATGTCACGGCCGTCATCCTCAACGAAGCCCGGAGGATGCTCCGGGAGGTCTGGGACGGAACCACCCCCATCCGGCAGGTCGGCCTCGGCGTATCCAAGCTCACGCACGAATCGGTCATCCAGATGTCCCTTTTCGAGGACCCGAAGCTGGATTATTACCGTGCATGGGACCGGCAATATGACGCGCAGAAAGCCCGGGCGGAAGATGCCCGGATGCTGGCGTATGAGAAACACGGAGCCGACACCGGAAAGATTCAGGAAGGGTGAAAACCCGGCAATCAGCGACCGAAAAAGAATTTCCAGAGCGGGGCTGCCATAAGGGCCTGAAGAATCTGGTTGTCAACCAGCAGTTCCCGAACATATTCCGGGTCTTTGAGGAAGACTTCGATGTCTTCGGTCGCATCCAGATGCTGGCCGGACACTTTTTTCACACCGCGCGCCAAAAAGCTGTGGGCCAGGTTGTTGGAGGTCGCCGGATTGGGCGACAGGCACATCCATTCCTCCCATTCACCGCCGGCATAACCCGTCTCTTCCAGCAGTTCGCGCCGGGCGGCTTCAAGGGGCGACTCCCCTGCTTCGATTACCCCGCACGGCAGTTCGTAGCAGGTATTGCCCAAGCCATGCCGGTACTGCCTTTCGAGGACCATCTGCCCCTCCTCGGTCAAGGCAATGATATTGACCCAGTCGGGATACTCCAGCACATAGTACTCATCGTTAATCCGTCCGTCCGGCAAACGGGCGACATCTTTGCGGGCCGTCAGCCAGGGACGCCGAATCAGATACTCGCTGGAGAGTATCTCCCACTTCTTGTCCGTTCCTATCGTGTTTTCCATTGTTGCGGAAATCAATCGCCTGTATGATTTGCTTAAACAGCGTTAGAAGAATCCCTATTCCGGAGTATACCGGATGACCAACATCGTCAGGTCGTCACTCTGCTCGGCCGCACCGACAAAGGCACGCACCGCTTCGGACAAATCGGTAATAACCGCCTGCGGCAGCGACGGCTTCTTCTCACGCAACGTATTGAAAATCAGCTGCTCGCCAAACAGCTCATGCGCAGAATTCTCGGCCTCCGTCAGACCGTCCGTATACATCAGCAGCATCGTACCGGCAGGAAGGGTCGTCCGCTGCAGGGTAAATTTCCAATCCGGCTCAATCCCGATGGCGACGTTGGCATCCACCTGCAGATAGGAAGGCTGCCCGCCGGCGATTTGTATCGGGGCATCATGGCCGGCATTGCAATAGAGCAATTCTCCGGTCGCAAGGTCCAGCACGCCAATCAGCAGCGTCACGAACATCATGGACTCGTTCCGGCTGCTCAAAGACGCGTTCAACGCCGTCATAATGGCATCCGGACGGCTCTCCCCGGCGGTGAGGGCGCGGAACTCCGTACTTGTCATGGCCATCACCAGCGACGCGGGAACGCCCTTCCCGGACACGTCACCGATACAGAAAAAGAGCTTGCCGTCCCGAATGAAAAAGTCGTACAGGTCGCCGCCGACAGCCTTGGCCGGCGTCAGGCGCGCATAGATGTCCACATCCTTCCGCTCCGGATACGGCGGGAAGGTCTTGGGCAGCATGGACATCTGAATGTTCTTCGCGATACTCAGTTCGCTGTCCAGGGAAGCCTGGCGGGCCGTGCTGTCTTTCAGCTTCGCAACATATTGAGACAACGACTGTTGCATATTTTCAAACGAATCGCGCAAGAGGCGGATTTCATCGTGGTCGGCAATCCGGGGCAGACGGGTGTCGAAATGGCCCTTCGCCACTTCATCCGCAGAAACCGCCAGCGCACGCAAGGGGTTGGTCGCCCTCCGAATAGAACGCCGACAGACCAGGATGACCGCCAGCAGACCCAGGATGACAAAAAACAACATGATGGTGCTGATGGCCGCTCCGGGTACCAAGGCCGTCTCACGGGGGACGACAATCGCCATGGACCAGCTGGCCCGGGCCAACGGGGCATAGAACACATACGAAGGGACATCATTGAAGACGGCGGAACCGTTGCCCGCCTTCCCGGCCAGCATTTCCTTGCCGATACGGACATAGGCCGTATCCGACGGGGTATCCGAATTCTCGTCAAAATAGTTTTCCAAGAGGATGAAGTCCGGGTTGGGATGGGCGATATAATTACCGTTACGACCCAGGATGAAACTGTAAGCCCGCAGCGTGTCAATCCCGGTCCCCATTGTACCCTCGTTCACCCGGACATCGATTTCCTTCATCTGCCGGGTCAGCCATTCCAGGGATACGTCGGCACCGAAAACGCCCACAATATCGCCTTTCTTGTCACGAAGCGGCATGGAATAGGTGCAGAGGGTCGCTTTCGCCCCCGCCTCGTCATAATACGGATCCGACCAGTATCCGCGGCCTGTCTCCATCGGCTGACGATACCATTCCGACTGAAAATAGTCATGGGAAGAACCGCCGATCTGCCGGGTCTCCATGACTCCGCCCTCACGGCGGGCGACATACGGTTCATACCATTTCCCTTTCGCCGGATAGTAACCCGGCTTGAAGGCGGCGCCGCAGCCGATGATATGGGGGTTCAGCCGCAATTCCTTCTCCAGCACCGCCACCATATCCGTCGGGTTGGACAGACTGTGTTCGATGGCATCGACATTGTTGACAGCGGATACTTCCACAGCCGTCAACATCCTTTCCACCTTTTCGTTGGTCAACTCGAGCATATCCCGATAGTGGTCTTTGACCATGATGGTCATGCCCGCCATCGTAAAGAGCAGGATAAACCCGAAGACGACGGTGAATGTCAGGAGTACCACCACCACGACACGGCGGGTCAATTTGCCGGAAAAAGAACGGATTTTCTGATTCATAATTTACCTTGTTCGCCCAGGTGACTGTCTTTGAATCCCAGGAAATACAGGATTCCGTCCAGACCGAGGGTATTGATGGACTGCCCTGCTTTTTTCACCACGCGGGGTTTGGCATGGAAGGCAATGCCCAGACCCGCCTCCGAAAGCATCGGGAGGTCGTTGGCGCCGTCGCCCACGGCAATCGTCTGCGCCAGGTTGACCCGTTCGGTCTGCGCAATCAGTTTCAACAGGTCGGCTTTCCGCCGGCCGTCCACGACTTCACCGACATATCGGCCGGTCAGCTTGCCGTCTTCGTCGATTTCCAACTCGTTGGCGTATACATAGTCAATCCCGTAACGCCGCTGCAGATACTCTCCGAAATAGGTAAAACCGCCGCTGAGAATGGCAATTTTATAACCGCAGGTCTTCAGCACGGACATCAGCCGGTCGGTTCCTTCCGTGATGGGCAGATGCTCCGCGATATCTTTCATTACGCTGACATCCAGCCCCTTCAGCAACGCGACCCGGCGGGTGAAACTCTCCTTGAAATCAATCTCGCCCCGCATCGCGCTGGCCGTGATGGCCCGTACCTGTTCACCGACGCCGGCCCGCTCGGCCAGTTCGTCGATACATTCGGTCTGAATCAAGGTGGAATCCATATCGAAACAAATCAGACGGCGCATCCGGCGGTACATGTCGTCTTTCTGGAGGGAAAAATCCATCTCCGTTTCCGCCGCAAGGGCCATCAGGCGCGCTTGCATCTCCCCTTTGTCCCGGGGCGTGCCGCGCACCGAAAACTCGATGCAGGCGCGGACGTTCTTTTCGGGATTCTTGATACTCATGCGGCCCGTGAGCCGTTTGATATTATCAATATTAAGTCCTTGCTGGGCAATTACTTCTGTCGCCTTCTGAATCTGCAGGGCGGAGAGGCTGCGACCGATGACCGTCAGGATATACCGGTTCTTGCCCTGCCGGCCGGCCCAATCCTCATAATCGTCGTCGGTGACCGGCTCGAATCCGATATTGACCCCCAGCTCGGTGGCTTTGAACAGCAGTTCTTTCATCACCTGGCCGGAATTCTCCTCATTGATTCGAATCAGGATGCCCAGCGACAGGGTGCTATGGATATCGGCCTGTCCGATGTCCAGAATCTGGGCATCATAGGCCGCCAGAATCTGCATCACGGAAGCCGTCAGACCGGTCCGGTCCTTGCCCGTGATGCGAATCAATATTTGTTCTTTTTTCATGAAACGGCTTTGTTTCCGCAAAGTTAACGGAAATCCGGCAGATTTCAAAGCAAAAGGGGCGGCCACATCACGGTGGCCACCCCCTCTTATAACCTAGCAGATGCTAAAGATTGATAAAAGATTAGGCGATACGGGCAGCAGCATCCTTGTAGTACTTCTGATCCACAAAGACATCCTGCTTGTAAGGATTGATGTGACGCTTGCAGGACACATAGATGATGTATCCGAGGGCAATGACGTTCACTATCAGGGCCAGGGCGCTGACGACGGTCATCGCGGTCGGGTTGGCGGCGACGGAAGTCACCGTAGTGCCCACAGCGGCAGCCTCGCCACCGGCGGCTTCGTAAATCTTCTCAATCGTAGCGATGCCTTCCGGATACTGTACCGGCAGGGTCGCCCAGTTGTATTTGAAGAAGCCGTCCTTGAAGACTTCCTGGAAGAGCGGGAACACCTGCGCGAACATGCACCAGATGGCCAGGGTATTGGCACGGTTCTGAATCCAGCCGCCCTTGTTCCACAGCAGAGCAGCAATCGTCGGAGCCAGCAGCAGGGCGATACCGCAGAACCAGGAGTGGGTCGGGAGGCAGTTATAGGTGTAGGCGAAGTTCCATACATCATACACCACGATGTAAACCCAGGTCATGTCAGGCCATACCATATCGGTCTTGTCCTTGGAGGAATAGACGGACCACCAGGCGGTCATACAGAAGATGTTGAGCAGACCGGCGACACCGTTCATGACATTGTGCCAACCGCCATAGAGCCACACACCTTCGCTGGAGAGCCACCACTTGTTCCAGCCCATGACGGCGGATTCGAAGTCGGAGACCACGGCAATCAGGATGTTGATGGCGACGATGATGAACGGGAACGGTTTGAACCAGTGTTCTTTACCGATGCCCCAGCCATACTTGATCATCATAAAGCCGATACAGCCGGTGAGCGCGGCGTAGAGTTTGGCGTAGTGGAACCAACCGTTCATATACATATGCGTCTGGTTGGTCAAGGCCCACTCTTGTCCCATGCGGACACCGATGGCGATAGCGATAAAATAAATGGTAAGGGCCGCAGGAACGGCGAAGAACATGACAGCTCCGCCGAATTTGGTCTTGCGGGCGAACTCGTTGAGCAGAATCAGGCCGATCAGCACACCGATCATAGCCAGCCACTGCGGGAGGGCGTTTGCCCCATAAACATGAAATAACATATTGAATAAAAGTTTAAATGGTTTTAGTATTGGCATACAAAATTAAGAATAATCCACCTTTTCACCAATAAAAACAATGAAAAAGTGGAAGTACTCTTATGATATGATACTACAACGACAGCAGAATATCGTTCAGCAGGCCGCCCGCCGTCTGGCGGGTACCGGCACCCGCGCCCTGGATGAGCATGGGTGAAGGATAGTCTCCGGTCGTGATGAGAATGGCATTGTCGGTGCCCCGCAGGTTGTACAGCGGACTGTCCGGTCCGACCTCCTGCAGCCCCACGGTAGCATGGCCTTCAGCATCTGTCGCGGCGACATAGCGCAGTTTCCGTCCCTGCGCGGCAGCGGCTGCATAACGGTCGGCGATATCCGCGGGGATGGGCTCCAGGCTGACCTGCGACTCTTCCAGCGGAATACCCGCCTGCCGGCTCAGAATCAGAATCTTGCGCAGCACGTCCCGGCCGCTGAGGTCGATGGAAGGGTCCGGTTCGGTATAGCCTTTCCGGCGGGCCTCTTCGACCAGTTCGTCGAAGCCGGTGCCCCGGTAGTTGTCCATCAGGTAGTTCAAGGTGCCGGAGAGCACGGCTTCCATCCGGACCAGGGTGTCGCCGCTCTGGACCACCCGGTCCAGCGTCACCAGCACCGGCAAGGCTGCGCCCGCCGTCGTTTCATACCGGAGGGACACGCCGCAGCGCTGGGCTTCCGACTGCAGGCTGCGGAACTGCGCGAAGGTACCGGAGAACGGAATCTTGTTGCAGGCGACCACGCTGTAGCCGCTGTGGAAGAGGTCCGGATAGCGGAATCCGATTTCCGCATCGGCGGTACAGTCCACGAAAATCGCGTTTTCCAGGGAAAGGGCGCACAGGGCATCGGGATAGGAACCCGTCACGCCCTGCTGGAGCAACTCCCCTGCCCGGTTCAGGTCCAGTCCTTCCGTATTGATGGCATATTTCCGGCTGTTGGCCAGACCGCAGACCCGCAGCTCCTTGCCGCTGCGCCGGGCAATCGATGCCGCATTGTCCCGCAGCATTTCCACCAGGGCCTTGCCCACGCGGCCGTATCCCGCGATAAACAGCGGAATGACCCGGGTATTGAAGCGGTCGAAGAATTCGTGATGAATGGCACGGATGGCCTCATGGGCCCGCAGGGACGGCACGATGACGGAGATATTCCGCTCGGAAGAGCCCTGCGCCGTCGCCCGCACCGGAATGCTGTGGCGGCCCAGTGCGGCCAACATCTGGCCGGTGGCGCCGCTGTGTCCCAGGATATCGTCACCGATGACGCAGACGATGGAGAAGCCGGTTTCGACCCGCAGCGGGTTGAGTTTGCCCAGGGAAATCTCATAGGCGAAACACGCGTCCGCCGCCTTCCGGGCCCGTTCGGCGTCTTTTTCTGCCACGGCGATACACATCGAATGGACCGACGAAGCCTGCGTAATCAGGATGATGTTGATGCCCGCGTCGCTCAGCGCCTCGAAGAGACGGGAAGAAAAACCGGGAACGCCTACCATGCCGCTGCCTTCCAGCGAAATCAAGGCGATACCCTCGGAATGGGCCAGGCCGATGACCCCGTCCCGGACCCGCGGCGGATTCTTCTCCACCAGGGTGCCGGCCGCTTCCGGATGGAAGGTATCTTTCACGTAAATCGGAATACCCTCCGCCACAACCGGCTGAATGGTAGGCGGATAGATGACTTTGGCCCCGAAATGGGACAGCTCCTGCGCCGCCCGGTAGGAAATATTGGCGATGGTGCGCGCCGTGGGTACGACTTTGGGGTTGGCCGTCATGATGCCGGGCACGTCGGTCCAGATTTCCACCCGCCGGGCATGGATGCCGACGGCGAAAAGCGAAGCTGTATAATCCGACCCGCCCCGGCCCAGGGTCGTGGTCCGGCCGGCTTTGTCCGAAGCGATGAATCCGGGCACGATGAAGAGTTCGGCCTGGAGATGGGACTCCACTGCCTTTTCCACCAGGGCATAGGTCTGCGCCTGGTCCACGCTGCCGTCCTCGCCCGTTTTGATGAGGGTCCGGCTGTCCAGCCAGCGGCAGGCGACGCCCAGGGAAAGGAACTTGTCGGTCAGGATACGGGTGGAAAACAGTTCCCCGAAACTCTCGACCGCTTCCAGGCTGGCCGGGCTGAGTTCGCCCAGCAGATACACCCCGTAGGTGATGCCTTCCAGCTCGGTAAACAACTGGTCCACAGCTTCTCTTGTCTTCTGGCGATAGGCCGGCGGGAAGAGTTCTTCGATGATGGTATGGTGACGGTCCCGAAGGGCGGACAACTGTGCTTTGTATCCTTCATCGCGGGCCGCTGCGCTGCGGCCGATGCCAATCAGCTGGTCGGTACAGCCGCCGATGGCCGAACTGACCAGGATGGTACGGTCCTGTTCCAGGGCCTTTTTCACGATTCCGATGACTTGAAGCATCGCTTCGGCAGAGGCGACGGAAGTGCCACCAAATTTAAGTACTTGCATAATCTATTCGTTCAAAATCGCAGCTATTTGGGCCGTTTCCAACAGGAAGCCGTCATGGCCGAAATCGGAGGAAATCTCCCGGAGTTGCACGCCCGGAATCCACCCGGCCCACAGCCGGCCTTCTTCCGGCGGGAAAATCATATCCGTATCAATGACAATCACGGTCACCCGGGCCCGGATACGCCCCAGGGCTGCCGCTACCCCGCCCCGTCCCCGGCCGGCATTGTGGCTGTCCAGGGCATAGCAGAGGGTATAATAGGAATAGGCGTCAAACTGGCGGCGTACCAGTTTCTCGCCTTGATACCGTTCATAGGATGCCGCACGGCCGGCAAAGAGCGTGTCCGGGTCGGGCTCGGACTGTGTCATGCCATAGCACCGGAAACAACGATAGCTGATGAGCGCCTGGGCGCGGGCACATTTCAGGCCCGTTTCCCCGCCGTGGATATCGGCCGCCTGCCGAAAGGTCGGGTCCGCCTCCAGCGCCATCCGCTGGGCTTCCACGCAGGCCGACAGATAGGGGGAAATCCGCGGGGCCGTGGCCATCAGATATACATGACCGAAAAGGTCCGGTTCCGCCAGCAGCCATTCGACCACCTGGAACCCGCCGATGGAGCTGCCGATCAGCCGGTCAATGTGTTGCAGCCCCAGGTGTCTGCGAACGGCAGAGAGGGCTTGTACCATATCCCGGATGGTAATCCGGGGAAAATCCAGCAGCCAGGGCCTTCCGTCAGGACGGAGCGACGCCGGGCTTTCCGACCCGTAGGGCGAGCCCGGAACATTGACGCAGACCACGAAACAGCGGAGCGTGTCAATTCCTTTTCCGGGGCCGACCATTTCGGGCCACCAGTCCTCCGGATCGCTGTTGGCCGTCAAAGCATGACATATCCATACGACAGGCAGTCCGCAACGGGAAGGGGCGGAGGTATGGAATACAATCCGCGCGTCTTCCAGCACGCCGCCCGCCTCCAGGGGCAGGGTCACCCGTATTTCCTGTCGAATCACAGGGCGGCGTGTTCAAGGGCAGCCGAGAGGTCCGCGATGATATCTTCCGGGTCTTCCAGGCCGATGCTCAGCCGAATCAGGTCCGGGGCCACGCCGGCCGCACGGAGCTGTTCGTCGCTGAGTTGGCGATGGGTATGGGATGCCGGATGCAGGACGCAGGTATGGCAGTCCGCCACATGGGTCTCGATGGTAACGAGCTGCAGGGCATCCAGGAAACGGTTGTCGAAGGCACGGCCGCCCTTGAGCCCGAAAGCGATGACACCGCAGCATCCCGCAGGCAGGTATTTCTGCTGCTGGGCATGGAAAGGATCCGATTCCAGGCCGCTGTAATGCACCCACGCGACGGCAGGATGCTGTTCCAGCCAGCGGGCCACCTGCAGGGCGCTGTCACAGTGCCGGCGCATCCGCAGATGCAGGGTCTGCAGGCCGAGGTTCAGGTAGAAGGCATTCTGCGGGCTCTGCATAGCCCCCAGGTCGCGCATCAGGTGGGTCACCGCCTTGGTGATATAGGCGGCGGGGCCGAATTTGACGGCATAGGTCAGTCCGTGATAGGATGCGTCGGGGGTGGTCAGGCCCGGGAACTTGTCGGCATGCTCCATCCAGGGGAAATTGCCGCTGTCCACCAGGGCGCCGCCGACCGACACCCCGTGCCCGTCGATGTACTTGGTCGTGGAATGCGTCACGATGTCCGCCCCCCACTCGAACGGCCGGCACAGCACCGGCGTGGCAAAGGTATTGTCTACAATCAGCGGCACACCATGCGCATGGGCGACACGTGCAAAAAGCTCAATATCAAGAACTTCTACGCCTGGATTGGAAATGGTCTCCCCGAACAGCAGTTTGGTTTCTTTGCGGAAGGCTGCCGCGATTTCAGCCTCGGAGGCATCCGGGCTGACGAACGTCACGTCGATGCCCAGCCCCCGGAGTGTCACGCCGAAGAGGTTGAAGGTGCCGCCATATATATTATTGGCACAGACGATATGGTCTCCCGCACGGCAGATATTCAGCACGGCGTAGAGGTTGGCCGCCTGGCCGGAAGAAGTCAGCAGGGCGCCGACGCCGCCTTCCAGGTCGGCGATACGGGCGGCGACATTGTCGCAGGTCGGATTCTGCAGCCGGGTATAGAAATAGCCTGCATCCTCCAGGTCGAACAGCCGGCCCATCTGGTCGGACGTCTCGTATTTGAAGGTCGTACTTTGGATAATGGGCATCTGGCGGGGTTCGCCCTTTCCGGGGCGGTAGCCGGCATGCACGCAACGGGTGTCGATTTTGTACATATTGTCCGTTTTATAAAAAAAACGTACAAAAGTACGACAATCTCAGGCAAATCGCAAGGATTTTCCCGCCTATTTCACCCTATTTCGCGGGCTTCCCGATGATATCCACCCGCCAGGTGGCACCCAATTCGATATTGTTGCAATGCAGGGCGTTATCGCGGTAATAGACCGCATGCAGGCGCAGGTTCTCCCGCCCGAGGGGGAACCACTCGATACCCGCACCGGCGTAGAAATACTCCGTGCCCGGGGCAATCACCACGTCGTAGGGGCGTCCTTCGGCGTCGACATTTCCGAGATCGTTGCTCTCATAACCCGCTTTGGCGCAGATATTCCATTTCCCGACGCTCCAGATAATTTTGGAAATCAGGGTATAATCGGTCATCAGGAAGCGCTGCTGGCCGAATCCGCTGCGATTCATGATATCCACGTCAAACAGGACGGGACCGAACTGCATGTGGTTGCCCAGGGCTATGTAATTGACCATCCGCCGGTCCTTGTCTTCCACGAAGTTAACCGACCAAATCGTGTTCCACCAGGGGAAAATCCGGCCGCACCACGCCAGGTTGTACGCAAAAATCGTCTGCAGGCCCAGAGAAAGGGGCGAATTGCAGACCTGCAGGACAAACCGCTGGTTCTCATTCAGCTGGTAGGTCGCCGATGCGCCGAAGGTGAATCCCTGATACAGGTTGTCGCAGAACTTGCTGTAATAATAGACGTCAATCGGGGCCGCATCGTATTCATAGCCGCCGATGAGGACCGCATGTTTGCCGAAGAGGAAACTCCATTTCGGGGTCGCCTGCCAGTTGATATACATGAAGTCCGTGGCATTGAACATGTTCCGTTCGTCGAATACTTTCTTGTTCAGGCGCTGACGGATGCGGTAATCCACCGTCGGCGTGATGTGGCCCAGCAGATGGAAATTGATGTATTCCCCCTGGAACTGACTGTCATACGCGCCGTCGCGTACTTCCTGATGCAGGCTGCCGCGCATGTCGAAAAACAGCCGGTCGACGGTCGGTTGAGCGCCCAGTGTGCCACAGAGGGCCAGGAACAGCCCCACGATGAAGGATTTTTTCATATCTGCTTAAAATATGTTACGAAATTATAGAAAAATTTTGAAATTTCAATGAAAATACAGAAATTTGACAAACAAAACTAAGACTATGACCGATTTTTTCAAACCGTTGGCAACCTGGAAGTTCTGGAAAGAACTCATCATTATGACCCTGGGTATTTCCGTAGGGGCCGCCGCCGTCTATTATTTCCTGATGCCCAGCAAGCTTATCATCGGCAGCATCTCCGGTTTCTGCATCGTGCTGGCCGAGATTTTCGCCCAGATTGGCTTCACGGTCAAGGTTTCCACCCTGATTGTGGTCATCAATGCGATTCTCCTCGTGATGGCCTGGTTTCTGATCGGGCATGAATTCGGGTTGAAAACGGTCTACACGGCCTTGATTCTGGGACCGCTGATTGACATGTGGGCCGCCATTCTGCCGTATGACCAGCTGATTATCGACGGCACCTCCGTGATGAACGACCCGTGGTTCGACCTGCTCTGCTTCGTGCTGCTGCTCAGCATCTCGCAGGCCATCCTCTTCCGCATCAACGCTTCCACCGGCGGGTTGGACATCCTGGCCAAAATCGTCAACAAATACCTGCATTTCGAAATCGGCACGTCCGTCACGATTGCCGGCGCCCTGATCTGCTGCTCCGCCTTCGCCATCAACCCCTTCCGCATGGTGGTCATCGGCCTGATCGGC
Source organism: uncultured Bacteroidia bacterium (assembly GCA_902796555.1). Lineage (GTDB taxonomy): Bacteria > Bacteroidota > Bacteroidia > Bacteroidales > UBA932 > Cryptobacteroides. The sequence goes on along the minus strand of CADBPR010000066.1, from coordinate 27,095 downwards.
ACCTGGATCAACGGCATCGCCGTCGACTACTTCATGGACACCCTCAACAAACGCAAACGGGTCTGCATCATTTCGGATGAGCATGAAGCCATCCGCCGTTTCATCATCGAAAAACTGGAACGCGGCTGCAGCCTTTACCACGTGGACGGAGGCTTTACCGGCAAAGAGCAGATTGAAGTGGTCAGCCTGCTGACCCAGGACGAATATGCGGCGCTCTTCAATTTCATGAAGGAAAAGGGCTACAATGCCTTTATTACGGCCAGCAATGTGAGCGAGATTTACGGCAAATGGAACGTAAAACGCAAAACACCACAGCTGACCGTCCTGCCCAGAAAAAAATCAAAAGCTGAATAGATTCCTTTTTAACCGCTTCTCTCTGCTGCGGAAAGAAAAACCGACGCCCGTCCATTTTTTTCGTGGATGGGCGTTCTTTTTTTTGGGAGCGGCCGGTTTTTTCCTTATATTTGTATCCCGTATTGATTTAATCCAGATAGTATGAAATACGGGTTCGACAACGAGAAATACATCAAAATCCAATCGGAGCGCATCAAAGAGCGCATCACCCACTTCGGTGACAAACTGTACATGGAGTTCGGCGGAAAACTGTTCGACGACTACCATGCCAGCCGCGTCCTGCCGGGTTTTGAGCCGGACAGCAAGCTCAAAATGCTCATGCAGATGAAGGATGACGCCGAGATTATCATCGTAATCAGCGCCATCGACATCGAGAAAAACAAGGTCCGCACCGACCTGGGCATTACCTACGACATGGACGTTCTGCGCCTGCGGGATGAATTCATCGCCCGCGGTCTGGAAGTCAACTCCGTGGTGATTACCCACGTCAACGGCCAGGCCAGCGCGGACGCCTACCGCAGCCGGCTGGAAAAGATGGGCATCAAGGTCTACTACCACCATACCATCGAAGGCTATCCCAACAATGTCGCCCTGATTGACTCGGACGAAGGTTTCGGCAAGAACGACTATGTCGAAACGACCCGGCCCCTCGTCGTTGTCACCGCGCCCGGTCCCGGCAGCGGCAAGATGGCCGTCTGCCTGAGCCAGCTCTATCAGGAGAACAAACGGGGCATCAAGGCCGGTTACGCCAAATTCGAAACCTTCCCGGTCTGGAACCTCTCGCTCGCCCACCCCGTCAATGTGGCCTACGAAGCGGCCACGGCCGATCTGGATGACGTCAATATGATTGACCCGTTCCACCTGGAAGCCTACGGTGACACCGCCGTCAACTACAACCGCGACATTGAAATCTTCCCGGTCATGAACGCCCTGTTCGAGGACATCTACGGTGAGAATCCGTACAAATCCCCGACCGATATGGGGGTGAACATGGTCGGTTTCTGCATCAGCGACGACGAAGTCTGCCGGGAAGCCTCCCGACAGGAAATCATCCGCCGCTACTATACGGCCCTCTGCAACCTGGCCGACGGCAAGGCCAGCGAAGTGGAGGTCGGCCGGATTTCCCTGCTGATGAAACGTTGCCGGATTTCCACGGCAGACCGGAAGACCACCGTCGCCGCCCATGACCGGCTGGACCGTTCCGGCGTCGCGACGGCTGCCATCGAACTGGAAGACGGCACCATCCTGACCGCCGAAACCAGCCCGCTGCTGGGCCCGAGCGCCGCACTGCTCCTCAACGCCATGAAGCACCTGGCCGGCATCGCCCACAACGTCAAACTGATTCCCCAGACCATGATCGAGCCCATCAGCAAAACGAAGGTGACCTACCTGCACGGCCACAACCCCCGCCTGCACACCGACGAAGTCCTGGTGGCCCTCTCGATGATGAGCCTGCTGGACGAGAACTGCAAACATGCCCTGGAACAGCTGCCGAAGCTGGTCGGGAGCCAGGTCCATTCCTGCGTGATGCTCAGCGAGGTGGACCGCAAGACCTTCAACAAACTCGGCTGCGGGCTTACGTGCGACCCCATCCGTAAAATCAAAAAACACTGAAACCTATGCTGAAAAAAGGATTTGTTACATCCCTCGCCCTGGCCCTGCTCTGCGTGGCCTGCGCCCCTAAGTATACCCCGCTGGAACAGGCCGTCATCGACCATGTCCAGGCCCAGGTCGGGCCGGAAAGCCGGCTGTCGCTCCGCCAGATTTCCCTGGCCGATTCCCTGACCTATGGCCAGCTGCTCCAGCAGCGCATCAAAGCGTTTGAAGTCAAATACAAGCAGGATGAAAAATTCCTGGCCAAGGCGGTGGCCAAAAACAACCGCGGCAAAATCGACCGTTTCGACGATGCCATGAAAAAGGATGTCTACATCCTGGAAGCGCTCCGGAAAATGGACCTGGGAGGTCTGGCGGACGCTGTCGTCTGCTACGACATGGTCTTCTCGGGCAAAGCCGAACGGGACGATGTGACCACCGTATTCGATGCGTATTATGCCGCCGTATCGCCCGACGGGAAGGTGCTCAGCCTCCAGCCCGGCCAGAAAGGGCTCCACAAAGGCTTCGGCAAATTTCTGCCCGGTTATCAGGATATCCTGAAGGATGCCGGTTACAACGCGCTCTCCGGTGAGGAAGAAGCGGAAGACTGATTGCCATGGAAGTACTCTCAACCATCCTGCTCGTGGTCTTTTTCCTGGGCACGCCGGCGCTGGTCCTCTGGCTGTCGCGTAAAATCAAATGGCTCAGGAAAATCGACCCCATCCTGATTCTGTATTTCATCGGTGCCATCATCGCCAATATCGGCGTCCTGCCGCAGCGTCCCGCCACGGGACAGGTGCAGAACCTGCTGACCAACGCCATGGTGCCGCTGGCCATTCCCCTGATGCTGTACTCGTTCACCTATCGCAAGAGCGAGACCCGGGACGTGCTGATTGCCATGATTACCGGCCTGCTGGCCGTCGTCATCGGCGTCGTCGCGGGCTACCCGATTTTCGCCGGCCATATCCAGGATGCGCCGACGGTCGCCGGCATGTATGCCGCCTGCCTGACCGGCGGAACGGTCAACATGGCCGCCGTCAGCCAGATGCTCGGGGTGGAAGGACAGCGCTACGCCCTGCTGAACACCTATGATATGATTGTTTCTTTCATCTACCTGGTGTTCATCATGTCATTCGGCTTCCGGCTCGCCCGTAAATTCCTGCCTGTCAAGACTATAGACAACAATCAGGCGGCCATACAGGCCCAACTGGACAAGGCGGATCAGAATCCCTACGCCGGCCTTTTCACCCGGGACGGCCTGCGCGACATCGGCATCCTGCTGGGCGTCACCGTGCTGATCATCGGTGTGTCCGCCGGCATCGGATTCGGCCTGTCCAAACTGCTGCCCGGCACCTTCATGATGTTCTTCATCCTGGCCATCACGACCCTGGGCATCGCCGCCTCTTTCAACAAGCGGATTCACGCGCGGCGCTACGGTTATGAAGTCGGCATGTATTGCATCTACATCTTCAGTCTGGTGGTCGCCTCCATGGCCAATGTCCGCACGCTGGACTTCAGCGGCGCCCTCTATACCATCGGTTTCCTGGCTTTTATCGAAATCGTGTCGCTGTCGCTCCAGCTGCTTTCGGCCCGTCTGTTCAAGGTGGATGCCGACACGGCGGTCATCGCCTCCGTGACGTATATCAACTCTCCGCCTTTCGTTCCGATGATTGCCGCCTCCATGAAGAACAGCCGTGTCCTGATGCCGGGGCTCAGCATCGGCATCATCGGCTATGCCGCCGGCAACTACCTGGGCGTACTGCTGGCCCATCTGCTGGCATGATCCAGGACCGCAACCGTTTATATGATTTTCTCCTGCCGTGGATCAACAGGAGCTGGCGACGTGCTTATAGCCGCGTGGAATACCACGGGCTGGAAAACATCCCGAAGAACGCAGCCGTCATCTTCTCCCCCAATCACGCCAACACCCTGATGGACGCGATGGCCGTCCTGTCGCTGGACAACCGGCGGAAAGTCTTCGTGGCCCGGGCGGATATTTTCCGGAAACCCGCCGCCGCCCGCCTGCTGTCTTTTCTGAAAATCATGCCCATCCACCGGATTCGGGACGGCGTAGAGAGCCTGCGGGAAAATGACCAGGTATTCGACCTCAGTGTCCGGGCGCTGCTGGAGCAAGTCCCTTTCTGCATCCTGCCGGAAGGTACCCACCGGCCCCGGCACGGCCTGCTGCCGCTCAAAAAAGGCATCGCCCGCATTGCCTTGGAAGCCGGCAGGCAGGCGGGTGACAGCCTTCCGGTCTGCATTGTCCCGGTCGGACTGGAATACGAAGATTATTTCCGCTACCGTTCCCGGCTGCTGGTCAACATCGGAAAACCGATTGTCGTACAGGATTTTATCAAAGAGCTCGGAGATTCCGACCCGGCCCGGCAGATGCATGCTTTGCTGCAGCGGCTGGAAAGGGCGATGCGGGAACTGATTATCTGCGTCCCGGACGAAGGCGATTACGACGCCATCTGGGACCGGGCCAATGCCCTGTATGGCGAAAATCCGGCCGATACCCTCTTCTTGCGCAAAAACCGGCTGCAGAGCCTGGTGGACCAGGTAGCGGAAGGGCCGCTGGCGGAAGCCCGTTCCTTGAACGCCTGGCGGAAGCGGTATGGGATTCTCACGCAGAGCCTGGCCGAGCCTACGGGCCCGGCGGCCCTGTCCGGTCAGTTTTTGTGGCTGTTGCTCACCTTTCTTATTTTCGCCATTTCGACCATTTTGATGCTGCCGGCCCTGCTCGTCACGGCAGGAATCCGGAGCCGGATGAAAGACCGTGCCTGGCTGAACAGCGTCCGGTTTGTCTGCTATACCCTGCTCCATCCGCTCCTCCTGACGGGAACCGTTCTGGCGCTGTCGGCTGCTTTTCCGTGGTGGACCTGCCTGTTTCTTTTCCTGTGGGGTCTGGGCGCTCCCGGCATCGTATATGATTGGTGGAATGTCTTCTGCAAGGCTTTTTCCGATACGAAAGCCCTCCTGAAACGGCAAAAAAAATAATCAGACACATCACTGCGTCTGATTATCACACTACTAACTGAAGTTACTGACTAATAACTAACCAATATGAAACTACTTCTATTGCGACGCAAAGGTAGAAACTTTTTTTGAACCGTGCAACGCATTGGTATAGATTTTTTTAAGAATTGTACCATTCGACCGTTTTTTCTACCAAAACGTTTCAAATCGGCTTTTCAGGCCCTTTCAGGCCTTTTTTTCAAGCCGGCCGCCAGGCACGCGGAAATGTGGAGATTAGCATCTTTTTTACTAACTTTGCAGCCCAAAACGGAACCATGGCACAATCGACCAAAGATATCCTGCTCGGACTGATCCGTGACGGACAGCCGATGACGGGCCGCCAGCAACTCAAACTGACGATGCTGCTGGCTGTACCCGCCATTCTCGCGCAACTGTCTTCGGTCTTGATGCAATACATCGACTCCGCCATGGTCGGCCATCTGGGCGCCAACCCCTCGGCCTCCATCGGGCTCGTTTCCACCAGCACCTGGATTATGTACGGATTCGCGACGGCCGCCATCACGGGCTTTTCCGTCCAGGTCGCCCAGAACTGCGGAGCCAAACAGTTTAGCGAGGCCCGCCGGATCATGCGGCAGGGACTGGTCTCTGTCTTTCTGTTCAGCGCCCTGATTGCGCTGATCGGGGTCGCCATCAGCTGGGACCTCCCCCGCTGGCTGCGCGGAGCCGAGGCCATCCGGCCGGACGCCACCTCGTATTTCTGGATTTTTTCCGCCTTCATTCCCATCAGCGCCACCGGATATGCCGCGTCCGCCATGCTCCAGGCCAGCGGCAACATGAAAGTGCCCAGCATCATTTATGTGACCATGTGCGGGCTGGACGTGGTGTTCAACTATGTCTTCATCTATCTGATGGACCTGGGCGTCACCGGCGCGGCCATCGGGACCGGCGTCGCGGAATCCCTCACGTCCCTGTTTACGGTCTGGTATGTCCTAACCCAGTCCAAAGAACTGAATATCAGAGGAGAAAAGGGCTCCTTCCGCCCAGAGAAGCCTGTCCTCCGCAAAGCCGTGCGAATCAGCGGACCGCTGTGGCTGCAGAATGTGGTCATGCGCGGCGCCCACGTCATGAGCACCTTCATCGTCGCCCCGCTCGGCCCTATTTCGATTGCGGCGAACGCCTTTGCCATCGCGGCCGAAAGTTTCTGCTACATGCCGGGTTACGGCCTGGAAGAAGCCGCCACGACCCTGGTCGGCCAGAGCATCGGGGCACGGAGAAAGGAAATCACGCGGCGCTTCGCCTATCTGACGACCGGAATGGGCGCCCTGATTATGTCGGCCCTGGCGGTCCTGATGTTTTTCTTTGCCCCGCAGTTGATGGATATCCTCAGCAATGACCCCGACGTCATCGCCCTGGGTGCCCGGGTGTTGCGCATTGAAGCCTTCGCCGAGACCTTCTATGCCGTATCCATCGTGGTATTCGGCGTATGTGCCGGCGCCGGCGACACCTTTGTCCCGACGGTCCTGAATTTCAGCAGCATGTGGCTGGTGCGCATCGGACTCGCCGTCATCCTGACCCCGCGCTACGGGCTGACCGGCTACTGGATTGCGATGATGATTGAGCTCAATGTCCGCGGCATGCTGTTCCTGTGGTATCTGCGCAGGGAAAGCTGGCTGAAAAAGAGCCTGATTTAAGACGGTTATTCCCGTCTTTTTCCGTATATTTGTAAAAATATTACCGAATCGATATGAAGAAAATCACCCTTTTCCTCGCTACCCTGCTGTGCATCAGCATCATCGCTTCCGCCCAGAAGCTGGTGGAAGGCTCCATCGAAAACGCTCCGCAACATCCGGCGTACAAGCCTTCCTTCAAGCCGGACGGGACCAACAAGACCGTACGGAATGTCATTCTGCTGATTGGCGACGGCACCGGACTGGCGCAGATTTCCGCCGGGCTCTATTCCAACGGCGGCGAACTGACGGTCACCAACCTGCGGACGATGGGCCTGGTCAAGACCCAGTCGGCCGATGCCTATACGACGGATTCCGCTGCTTCCGGCACCGCCTATGCCACGGGATACAAGACCCACAACTACGCCATCGGCGTGGATGTGAACGACCGGCCCCTGCGGAACATTCCCGAGATACTCGCGGATGAGGGCTTCATTTCCGGCATTATTTCCACTGACAACCTCAACGGCGCCACTCCTGCCAGTTTCTTCGCCCATCAGCCCAACCGCGGCATGACCCCCGAAATCTGGGCCGACCTGCCCCTGAGCAAACTGACCTTCTTCGCAGCCGGCTGCAAAGAAAAGATGGAAGAGCAGTCGGAAGAAACGCAAGACGCTATCAAAGAAGTATTTACCATCGTTGACGACCTCGATGACGTTCCCGAAGACGTGACCCGGCTGGGCTACCTGCCGCCGTATACGGAAACCCGTTCCTTCCGGGAAGGCCGCGGCGATTTCCTGCCCGCCACCACCGCCTGGTGCATCGACTTTCTGAAAGCCCGGGCCCCGCGCCGGAAAGGGTTCTTCATGATGGTGGAAGGCGCCCGTATCGACAAGAGCTGCCACGCCAACGAGTATGAGCCCGCCGTGCGGGAAATGCTCGATTTCGACCAGGCCATCGAAGCGGCGGTCCGGTTCGCCGAGGCGGACGGTCATACGCTGGTCCTGATTTCCGCCGACCATGAAACCGGCGGCCTTTCCCTGCAGGCTACGGGAGACCCGGCTAAGGGCAACACGGCCGGACGCTTCGCCACCGGCGGACATACGCCGATTCCCGTTCCGATTTTCGCCTATGGTCCTGGTTCCCAGTATTTTATGGGAATTCAGGAAAACAACGACGTCGCCCGGAAGATTATCTGGCTGATGACCGGCCGCAAATTCTGATGCGATGGGACGGTTTGATTTCGACACCCTCTCCCCGCGGAAAGGGACCCACTGCGTAAAGTGGGACGCCGTGCCGCCGGTACCCGTACAGGGGGACATCATCCCCATGTGGGTGGCGGACATGGATTTTCCGGCCGCACCTTGCATCCGCGAAGCCCTGCAGCGCCGGCTGGACCACGGGGTCTTCGGCTATACGACCGTTCCGCAGGAGTACTACACCTGCGTGCGGGACTGGTTCCGTGACAGGCATGGCTGGGACTTCGACCCCGGCTGGATCCAATATACGACCGGCGTGGTTCCCGCACTGTCGGCCGTCATCAAGGCCTTGACGCATCCCGGCGACAAGGTCATCCTCCAGACCCCGGTCTACAACTGTTTCTTTTCTTCCATCCGCAACAACGGCTGTTCCCTGCTGGACAATCCGCTGGTCCAGGAGCCCCTGCCCGGCGGCAGCTTCAGCTATTCCATGGACTTCGACGCGCTGGAGGAACTGTGCGCCGACCCGCAGGCCCGCCTGCTGCTCCTGTGCAATCCCCACAACCCTGCCGGCCGCGCCTGGACGGAAACCGAACTCCGGACGGTGGCCGAAATCTGCCGGAGCCACGACGTCATTCCGGTCTGCGATGAAATCCACTGCGAAATCATCCTTCCCGGGCACGAATACATCCCCTTCGCCACCGTATGTGAAGGGACGGACTGGGTGGTTCTCGGCTCGGCCAGCAAGTCTTTCAACACGGCAGGACTCCAGATGGCCAACATCATCTGCCCGCGGGAAGACTGGCGGAAAAAGATAGACAAAGCCATCAATATCAATGAGATATGCGACGTCAATCCCTTCGGTCCCATCGCCATGATGGCCGCTTACAGCGAGGAAGGCGCCGCCTGGCTGGAAGAACTGAACCTGTATCTGGAGGGCAATTACCGCCTCCTTCGGGAGCGATTCGCCGCCGAATTGCCCGATTTCCCGGTTGCTGAACTGGAAGGTACCTATCTGGTCTGGGTGGACTGTTCCGCCCTCTCCTGCTCCGGCGAAGCCATCGAAAACAGCCTGCTGCAGCATGAAAAAGTATGGGTGAATGCCGGCGAAATGTATGGCAGCGAAGGCTTTATCCGTATCAATATCGCGGCACCGCGCAGCCTGGTCTCCGAAGGGCTGGACCGCATCGTCGCCGGATTAAACCGTCTGATGTATGAAGAAAGGTAAAAAATTGGCCATCGGCGTTTCCGCCGTGCTCCTGATTCTGGTACTGGCCCTGCTGGGTATCGTGCTGTACCTCCGTTCCCTCTCCCCCCGTACCGTGGTCCGGCCCATCTCCGGGGCCAACATCCATGTGGAAGAGCTGAGCTATTTCAACGGTCTGGAGAAAATCTACGGCACCGTCTACAAGCCCCAGGATACGCTGGGCCGGAAGCCGGTCCTTGTCTGCTGCCCGGGACTGGGCGGAACGGCGGCCGACTGGAAGGACATCTGCCAGATGGTGGCCCGGAAAGGCTGGGTCGCATACGCTTTTGATTTCCGCGGCGGAGCCGAGAACAGCCGCAGCAGCGGCAGCACGCTGAACATGACGGTACAGACGGAAAAAGCAGATCTGGAGATGGTCCTCAAACGTCTCCTGAAAGAAGATTTCGTCGATACGGACCACCTCTACCTGGTCGGGCACAGCCTGGGCGGCCTGGTCGCGGCCCTGGTCGGCTCCGGATACCGCAACGAAGTGGCCGGCATGGTGCTTCTGGCGCCCGCCTTCAACCTGCCGGAGATGTGTGCGGAGGTCTACCCGCACAATCGCGATATCCGGGACACCACTTTCCTGATCAATACGAACCTGGGCAGAAAATTCTTCACCGAGGGCAAATCCCTGGACAGCTACCGCTGGCTTTCCCGCTATCGGAACCCTGTGCTGATTATCCATGGCACGGAGGATACGATTGTCCCGATTGATTATGCGGAAGCCGCGCAGGAAACCTTCCCGCATGCCACCCTGGAGCGGATGGAAGGGGTCGGACATGCCTTCCTGGGCAAGACCGGAGAGAAAATGCGCAAGTTGCTCTGGGCCTTCCTGGAGCAGGAAACCACACCAGAATAGCGCGTTTGCTACTGACCGCCGAGCCGTTCAAAATAGGTGAGAATCTCCTCCCAGGTTTTGAACGGCTCGCTGCCATAGGCCAGGACCGTTCCCATGAAATCGGCATTGCCATAACGCCGGGGATAGCGGTCGATCAGGTAATCGCCCAGCAGCAGGTCCTTGCGGTTGCTGATGATGACTTTGTTCCAGGCGCTGACGCCCAGGTACTGCTCCGCCCACGCCACGGCCTCACTCCAGCGCGCCGGCCGGTTGTAGGGTGCTGAAGCCAGCACATAGGTATCGTAGGTTTCGGACAGCCTGCGCCAGGCCTTGACGGCGCTGTTTTCTGGCTCCCCGTGTCCGTGCCGCACATCCGCCAGGGTGTCTTCATAGCTGATGAACAGGACTTTGCGGGACGTTCCCCTCTGACGGTCATCGATGCGCTGCAGCACCGGAAGCAGGCTGTGGAGCACTGCGCTGTCATTGAGATGATGCTCGCCGTCGAAACGCAGGGCCTGGGGATACCGCGCCGCAAAGAGGTCAAAGCAGTCCACCAGGGTATCCCGCGTACCGAACAGGCCCCAGACCCGCTGCTGTTCCGCTTCCCAGTCTCCTTCGGCGGGGTGGTCTGTGTCAACCGTGCCGACGCCGTCGAAGCAGTGGGCGGACACCTCCCGGAAGGCTTCCAGAAGTCCTTTCGTCACAAGAAAAGAAGTTTGGCCGTCCTGCCGGGGATTGTGGAATTCCTGGCGGCCGAGCCCGTTGTTCTTCAGCAAGGTATCGGCCAGTTGAAAAGCCGGATTGACCAGAACACGGTCGAAACCCTTCAACTGCTCCGCATACATGCCGCCCATGGAGGTGCCCACCACCACGTCGGGTTTTTCCGAAGCTACCAGCGCGCGCAACAGGTCCATGGCCTCGAACGGGTCCACGGGCAGGTCGGGGGCCAGGATACGGGTCTGCGGCAGCAGTGTCCGCAGGGATTTGACCGTGCCGGTAGCCCCGCTGGAGGCGAATCCGTGCACATAAAGAAGGGTTTTTCCGTCCAGCAGGTCGGGACGGGCGTATTCGTACAATTCCATTTTTTCTGATTCTTACACGAAGATACGCTTTTTTTGCGTATCTTTGAGGGAGAAACCTCATTATTGTACACTGATATGGAAGAATTCATTCGTATCGCTTCGCACTTCGCGCTCGAAGGAAGCATCCGTGAAATCAAGCCCCTGGGCAACGGTCTCATCAATGACACCTACAAGATTACCACCGAAGGCGATGCGCCGGACTATGTCCTGCAGCGCATCAACAACGCCATCTTCCGGGACGTGGAACTCCTTCAGAACAATATCGTCGCAGTGACTTCCCATATCCGGGCCAAACTGGAGGCGGCCGGCGAAAGCGATATCGACCGCAAGGTGCTCCGTTTCCTGCCGCTGAAGGACAGCGACAAGACATATCTGAATGACAATGGCACTTTCTGGCGGGTCTCCGTTTTCATTCCCGACGCCAAAACGTACGAGACCGTCAATCCGACTTATTCCCGGTATGCCGGAAAGGCCTTCGGCAACTTCGAGGCCATGCTCGCCGATATCCCGGAAACCCTGGGGGAAACCATTCCGGATTTCCACAATATGGAGCTGCGCATCCGGCAGCTGCGTGAAGCCGTCGCGGCGGACCCTGCCGGCCGTCTTGCCGGTGACAGCGGCGAATTGCATGAGATTCTCGCAGCCATCGAGCAGGATGCGGATGAAATGTGCAAGGCTGAAAGGCTGTACCGCGAAGGGAAACTGCCCAAACGCATCTGCCACTGCGACACGAAGGTCAACAACATGATGTTCGATGCCGACGGCAATATTCTTTGCGTCATCGACCTGGACACCGTCATGCCCAGTTTCGTCTTCTCCGATTTCGGCGATTTCCTGCGGACGGCGGCCAATACCCTGCCGGAGGATGACCCCGACTGGGAGCATGTCGCATTCAAAATGGACATCTTCCAGGCTTTCTCGGAAGGCTATATCGAAGGCACCCGTTCCTTCCTGACGCCGATTGAGCGGGAGAACCTCCCCTATGCCGCCTGCCTCTTCCCCTTCATGCAGGCCGTCCGCTTCTTTGCGGATTATATCAACGGCGACACCTATTACAAAATCAAGTATCCGGAGCACAACCTGGTCCGGACCCGCAACCAGATGGCCCTCTACCGCAGTGCCAGGTCCCTGGAAGGAAAAATGCACGACATCATCCGGTCGCTGTAATGAAGCCGGAGAATCCTTAAAAAAGAGCCTGGGACGATGCCCCAGGCTCTTTTTTTACAACGAAGACAATCTTACGCATGCGCCGCGGCCTGCAGCACCTCCGTGAGGGTGGGATGGGCATGGATGACCGCCTGGAAATCGGCCAGGGTGGCCTTGGCATTCATCAGCGCCGCGACCTCCTGGATAATGTCGGAAGCATGCGCCCCGAACAGATGACAGCCCAGGATACGGTCGTCATCCGCCGAGACAATCAACTTGCAGAACCCTTCCGTCTCTCCCATGCTAACCGCTTTTCCATTGGCCCGGAACATCGACTTCAAGCATTTGACTGACAATCCCTTGGCCGCACACTCTTCTTCCGTCAGGCCGACTGTCGCAGCTTCCGGGTCCGTAAACACGGCCGCCGGAACAATCGACAGGTCAATCGCAGGTTTCGCATGCGGAATCCCGGCCTCGTCCAGAATGGCGTCCAGTGCGACAAGTCCCTGGAAAGTCGCCACATGGGCCAGCATGATGCCGCCCGTCACGTCTCCGATGGCATAGATGTGCGGCAGGTTGGTCCGCATCTGCGCATCGGTCCGGATGCCCCGGGGGGAATAGGCGATGCCGATATCGTCCAGGTTCACTGCACCCACATTCGGCCTGCGTCCCACGGCCATCAGAACCTTGTCGGCTTCGATGACGCAGTTCTTGTCCTTCTTGAGGTAGTGCACCCGAAGCCCCTCCTCCCCTGCGTCAATGGATTGGACCTGAGCGGAAGTATCGATGGAGATATCCCGCTTGGACAACGTCTGTTTCAAGCGTTTGGCCATGTCCACATCGAAGCGGGGCAGAATATCCTTGCAATACTCCACGACGGAAACTTCCGAACCGAAACTGTTGAAGACGGACGCAAATTCCAACCCGATGACGCCGGCCCCGATGACACAGAGCCGCCGGGGCACTTCCTCCAGATCCAGGATCTCGCGGGAGGTAATCACCCCGGGAAGGTCGGCGCCGGGAATCGGCAGCGAAGCGGAATAGGAACCGGTCGCGATAATGACGGCATCCGCGGGAATCTCGGTCCCGTCCACCAGGACGGTATGGGCATCCTTGAAAGAAGCCCTGCCGCGGACCAGGGTGATATTCTTCCCGCTCAGGAGGAATTCCACCCCGCTGCGCAGTTGTTCCACGACGCTGTTCTTGCGCTCGACCACCTTCCGGAAGTCAAACGTATAGGTAGGAACTTCCACGCCGAATTCGCCGGCACGACGGATGTCCTGCAGGACTTGCGCGTTGCGGCAGAAGGACTTGGTGGGGATGCAGCCTTCATTGAGGCAGGTACCCCCGACCGGTCCGTCGGATACAATGGTTACGTCCAAACCAGCTTTTGCGGCGGCCACGGCGGTTTCATAACCGCCGGGCCCCGCACCGATAATAACCAGTCTCATAAGGTGTCTCTGTATTGAAGGACAGGCTGCCGGGCCGCTGTCGTCTCATCCGGTCTGCGGATAGGGGCGCAGTGCGGAGCGCTCTTCAGCAGGGACGGGTCCGCTGCAGCCTCTTCGGCAATCCGCCGCATCACGGCGATAAAAGCGTCAATCGTTTCCAGCGACTCGGTCTCCGTCGGCTCAATCATCAGTGCCTGGTGGAAGAGCAGCGGGAAATAAATCGTCGGCGCATGGAAACCGAAGTCCAGCAGGCGTTTGGCTACGTCCAGCGTCGTAGCGCCTTCCCGTCCTTCTTCGCCGCCGTCATTGACCAGACCGTCGAAGACGAATTCGTGCTTGCAGACGGTCGGAATGGGCAGTTTATAGACATCCTTCAGGGATTCTTTGATATAGTTCGCGGAAACGGTGGCATACTTGCCCGCCAGTTTCACGTTCTGCCGTCCCAGCATCAGGATATAGGCATAGGCCCGGAGCATCACCCCGAAATTGCCATGGAACCCGGACACCTTGATGGTCGGCAGGAGGCTGACCAGATGGGCTGCAACGCCAACCGGACCGCTGCCGGGGCCGCCGCCGCCGTGCGGGGTGGAGAAGGTCTTGTGCAGGTTCAGGTGCATGATGTCAAAGCCCATGTCGCCCGGCCGGACCACGCCCAGCATCGGGTTCATATTGGCTCCGTCATAATACAACAGACCGCCGCAGGCATGGACCAGCGCCGCAATCTCCCCGATTTCTTTCTCGAACAGGCCGAGGGTATTCGGGTTGGTCATCATGATGCCCGCGATTTCGGGACCCAGCAACGGCTTCAAATCTTCCACGTCGACCAGCCCCTGGGCATTGGATTTCACTTCTACCACTTCCAGGCCGCAGACGGCGGCGCTGGCCGGGTTGGTGCCGTGGGCGCTGTCCGGCACGATGACCTTCGTCCGGGCCGCATCGCCGCGCGCCATATGGTAGGAGCGCATCAGCATCAGCCCTGTCAGTTCGCCATGGGCGCCGGCACAGGGTTCGAAGGTAAACTTCGCCATGCCGGTAATGGCGGCCAGCGCTTTGTCCAGGCCGTTGATGACCGCACAGGCGCCGTCCGTACCGGGCTGCAGGGGGTGCAGGGCCGTAAAGCCGGGCATGGCTGCCACTTCCTCATTGATTTTGGGGTTGTATTTCATGGTGCAACTGCCCAGCGGATAGAATCCGGTATCGACGCCGAAATTCATCTGGGACAGATTGGTATAATGGCGCACCACGTCCGGTTCACTGACTTCGGGAAGGGGCAGCGGTACCTGCCTGCACAGTTCCGCCGGCAGTTCTTTGACACAACGGCCATAGCCATTCTCGGGAAGCGTATATCCGCAGCGTCCCGGTTTCGAAAGTTCGAAAATGAGTTTGTCGTAATATTTCATGGCTATACCTCCTTTACCAGCGCCACCAGGGCATCGATTTCTTCCTTGCTGCGTTTCTCCGTCACGCAGAAGCTGACATAGCCTTCCTCCGTGGCCAGGGCCGCAAAGAACCCGCCATCCTGCAGTTTCTGCTGGAGCGTCTTGATGTCGACCCGGGGGTTGAGTACGAATTCCTTCAGGAAGGGTTTCGTGAACACCTCTTCGAAGCGGCCGGTTTTCAGCAGCTCGTCATGCAGATAATGGGCGCCGGCATAGCTCAGGCAATTGACTTTCTTCATCCCCGAAGGGCCCATCAACGACAGATAGACCGTCACGTAGAGGGCCATCAGGCTCTCGTTCGAGCAGATGTTGCTCGTCGCTTTTTCGCGGCGGATGTGCTGCTCGCGGGCCTGAAGGGTCAGGACATAGCAACGTTTGCCGTCCGCATCGGTGGTCTGGCCGACAATCCGGCCCGGCATTTTGCGGACATAATCCTTGCGGCAGGCCATAAATCCGACATACGGACCGCCGAAACTGAGCGGAATGCCCAGCGGCTGCCCGTCGCCGACCGCGATGTCAAAGTCCCACTCGCCCGGGGTTTTGACCACCGCCAGGGCGGAAGGGTCGCAGTATTCAATTACGACGCCTTTCCGGGCGTGGACGGCTTCGGCGAAACCGGTGAAATCTTCGATGATGCCATAGCGGTTGAGGGCCGGAACGATGATACCGGCCACATTGTCCGCCGCCAGGCTCGCCTGCAGGCTCTCCAGGGAGGTCTGCCCGTCTTTCGCATCAATATATCCCAGCTCTACACCATGGAAACGGGCGTAGGTCTCCACCACCCGGATGACATGCGGCAACAGGGTACGGGAGAGCAGAACGCGGGTCTTTTTCTTGGTGCAGGCAAGCGCCATCTTCATCGCTTCCGCAGCCGCCGTCGGTCCGTCATAGAGAGAGGCGTTGCTGACATCCATCCCGGTCAGGGCGCAAATCATGCTCTGATACTCGAAAATGTAGCGGAGGGTCCCCTGCGAAATCTCGGCCTGATACGGCGTATAGGCCGTCAGGAACTCGCTGCGGGACGTGATATAGGGAATCACGGAAGGGGTATAGTGGTCGTAAGCCCCGGCTCCGACGAAAACCTTCAAGCGGGTATTTTTCGCAGCCAGCGACTCGAAAAAGTCCCGTACCTGCTGTTCGGACATAGCGTCCGGCAGGTCATACTCGCCCCGGAAAAGGAAAGAAGCCGGCACGTCGCTGTACAGGTCGTCGAGCGAAGCGACGCCGATTTTGTCCAGCATCACGCGCAGGTCCTCTTCCGTATGCGGAAAATAGGAAAAGCCTGCCATAACTATTTTTCGGTCATTGCTTGATACGCAGCGGCATCCATCAGAGCGTCCAGTTCGGAAGAATCGCTCATCTTCACCTTGATAATCCAGGCGCCGTAAGCATCGGCGTTGATCAGTTCCGGTTCGTCCTCCAGGGCCTCGTTCACCTCGACCACCTCGCCGCTGACCGGGCTGTACAGGTCGCTGGACGCCTTGACGCTTTCCAGGGCACCGAATTCTTCTCCGGCGGTAACCTCATCTTCCACTTCGGGAGCATCCACATAGGTGATATCCCCCATTTCCTTCTGGGCGAAATCCGAAACACCGATGACGGCGATGTCGCCTTCCACTTTGACCCATTCGTGTGATTCGCTATAAAGCAAACCTTCAATTACTTTGCTCATACTCTTTGTTATTTAATTTGTTACTTTTTATAATTCGTTTGATAGAAACGCTTTTTCACAACCTTTCCGGGGAATACCTTTTTACGGATATGCACATAGAGCGGCGTATCCAGGGCGGAATATGCCGTCTGGACCAGGGCGAAGCAGATGCTCTTGTCCAGGCTGATGGAATGGTAGCCGGTCGTCACGACGCCGACCTGGGTCCCGTCTTCCAATTCTACGGGATAGCCGGCACGGGGAATCGCCTTGTCGAAGATTTCAATGCCGACCAGTTTTTTCTGCGTACCCTCGGCTTTCTGCCGGAGGAGGGCTTCACGGCCGATGAATTCCTTGTCATATTTGCAGAACATGCCCAGACCGGCCTCGACCGGGGTAATCTCGGCGCTCAGTTCGTCGCCGTACAGGGGCAGACCCGCTTCGAACCGCAGGGTGTCGCGGCAGCCCAGGCCGCAGGGCGTCACGCCGGCCGCCAGCAGCCGGTCCCACAAATCCTGAATCCCGGCGTGGGAGGTATAGATTTCAAATCCGTCCTCGCCGGTATAGCCGGTCCGGCTCAGCACCATCCGCTCACCCTGATAGGTGCCTTCGCAGTAGGTATAGAACGTCAAGGCAGCGGCATCGGCAAAGCCCAGGTCGACCAGCACCTTTTCGGCACCGGGTCCCTGGACGGCAATCTGCCCCCACTGTTCGGACTGATTGTCAATCTGTACATTGTAACCTTTTGCCTGCTCCAGCATCCAGGCGTAATCCTTGTCGATGTTGGCGGCATTCACCACCAGCAGGAAATGGTCGGGGACAAATTCGCGGTACACCAGCAGGTCGTCCACGACACCGCCTTCGGGATACAACATCATCCCATAGAGGACCTTCCCGGGCTCGAAGCCCCGGATTTCATTGGTAAAGATATGATTGACAAATGCTTCCGCATCCGGCCCGCTGACAAAGACCTCGCCCATGTGGGAGACGTCGAACATGCCCGCAGCCTGGCGGACTGCCAGGTGTTCTTCCGTAATGGAACTATACTGAATCGGCATCATGAAGCCGGCAAAAGGGCTCATCTTGGCACCGAGGGCAACATGTTTGTCATACAGACAGGTAGTTTTGAGATTTTCTTCCATAACTTATTGATTATCATTATTTTCAAATAAAATATCCAGCAATTTCACTGTCGTCAGACCCATCACTTCTTCTTCCAGCCTGAGGGTCGACAACGCCTCCTGTACCGCGTCCCGGCGGAAGGGACAGCCCCGCAACAGGCGGCTGAGCCGGACATCGAGTCCGGTCGACAAGGGAAAGAAATCCCCGGACAGACTGCAGGCATCCACCCGCCCGTCTTCGACGTCCAGAGACAGGGTAATTTCCCCGGCTCCCGGAACACGGCCCCGGCGGACCAGCGGGAAGGAACGATGCCGGCCATACAGGAAGTCGGGCTGCAGGTAACCCTGCTCAATTTTCTCTATTTCAGTGATTTGCTCTTGAGACAAAACCAGCGGCAGCGCACCGGCTGAGAAGCGTTCGGCCAGATAGGTTTCCACGGCTTCCATGGGCATCGGCCGTCCCGCCTGCTCCAGCGCCTCCCGAAGATTGAGGACATGCTGCCGGACAGAAGCCACGCCTTTGCCCTGCAGTTTGGTTTGGGAGGGTGTAAGGGCCGCTTCCATCGCCGCAAAATCGACATCATACAGCAACGTACCATGCACGATACTGGCGTCGGGCAGACGGAAAAAAGCATTCCCGGAAACCTTGCGTCCCCCCACCAGCACATCATTCCGGCCGGACCGGAGGGCATCCAGGCCCAATCCCCGAAGGGCTTCCGCCAGGCGCTCGATACAGGCGGCGAACGTGCCGGGAACATCCGTATCGACACTGAGGAAAGACAGCATCAAGTTGCCCCGGTCGGCATAGACGCAGCCGCCTCCGCTCTTGCGGCGGTACAGCTCCACGCCATGGGCCTGACAATAGGCCGTATTCACTTCGGCCTCCAGGACCTGATTGCGTCCGAAAATGACGGTAGGCGGCACTTTCCACAGGAAAAAGGCTTCCCGGGAACCCGCCGGCAACAGGGCATGCAGACGGCTGCCCAGGTATTCTTCCATCGCCAGATAGAATACCAGCGGCCGGGGTGCAGGGTCTGTCAGGAGCACGGGGGTCATGGTTTCAGTGTCTTCTGCCTACAAATATAACAAACTTAAAGCAGATAAAGAAGATTTGTTACTTTTTTATTCGCCAATCCCACAAATCGTATGTTTTTTCAATTTTTTCCTGCACAGCATAGTCCAGGGTGGCGAAGAAATCCATACCGGTCAGCTTCTCCAGGTCGTCGATGCTCATCGCATAATGGGCCAGTCCCCTGTCGCCGGCTTCATTCGGAAAATAAAAACCGACAGCGGTATAATTGCCGTCTTTTTTCCGGGCCAGCAGGGCTTTGAAGAAGCCGTCGGGAATACAGACCTTGTTGCGTCCGATATGCCCCAGTCCCCGGTCGATGACAGGCCCGCAGCAAATCCAGACCGTGCCATAATACCGGGCTTCCTTGCGGGTCTGCTTTTCGAGGTCGTTCCACACCCCGCTGTTCAGGTTGTGATGCTGGGGGCAGACATTGGTCAGGTAGAAACATTCCTTCATCGTCTGCGAACTCCACTTCATATCACCCGAGGGTGCCATATGGCCCCGGTCCCAACCGCTGCCGGAATAATCGTTGTCATAGGCCTGACGGCCTTTCCAATCCGGGTCTGGGGTGAATTTCTGCGCCCGGTCAAAATCGCCGTACAACTCGCTGGAAAGCAGTTCCCAGGCTACCCAGTTGGGGATACGCAGGGATTCGTTGTAGGAAAGGGTATACCCCATGTGCTCGATGATATGCTTGTCATCGTAGGCATAGGGCAATTCCAGCCCGTGCTGGGCTTCCCGCGGGGTTTTGGTCGCCAGAAATGTCTCCGGCTGAACGGTCTGGGTATTCTCGGACGAGGAGTTTCCTGTCTGGCCGCAGGCCAGGCAAACCAATAAGAAGAACAAGCGGTACAAAGACTTCATGATGCGGTCGGTATCAAGTATACAAATATAACCAACTTTGCCCGCATTTACAAGCCCGCCCGCGCGATTTTCATTCCAGGCACGCGCCGATCAGGCGCTGCAGGGCGGCATTGGTGGCGGCATTGACCCGGCGGTCTTCCTCCCGGGCACCTTTGGCGGCCGTCAGTTCCCCGCAGATGTCCACGCCCAGAACGGTATTCCGGGCGAAAACACGCTGTACGACAGCGGACAATTCGTCCAACGTCATCGTCCCCTGGTCCCAGTCTGTCCGGGCCCAGGCCGGGTCCAGGACATCTTTGTCAAGGGACAGGAAGACGGGAACCTCCCGGCTGAGCAGCGCATCGGGGACGGGCGTTCCTTCCGGCACCACTGCAACCCGGTCGCCGAACCCGGAACATTCTTCCGCTAAGTCCGGATTCACGCCCAGCAACAGCACCCGCCGGAGTCCCGGCTCTTCCCGGAGCAGGGTCCGCACCCAACCGCCGCAGCTGAGCACGCTGCCGAAGGCCGGCTCCTGCATATCGGGATGATGGTCCAGGAGAATCAGGTCAAAGGGCCGGCCGCGGGGCGCCGTCAGGCGGGAGACATAATGAAAATCCCCGCTGTCAATCCAGCGGAGAAAAGGGTCCCCGGCCGCTGCAATCCGACGTGCAATTTCTACCTCGGCTGCCGAATCGCAATAGCACACCGTGCCGGGAATATCCCGCATATCGAAGACCTTTCCGGGGCTTTCCCACAGCGGAGAAAGCTCCGGATAGGCTTCAGAAAATTGAAAAACAGCTGTTTGGGGTTTAATATTCACAACTATTTAATAATAAACGAATAAAACAAAATTGTTAATAAGTGTAACATTTTTGTTAATATTGTTTATCGATAAATATTCGGCGTGTCCCACACCTTCGTTTCCAGGCAGCGGACCTGAATGGAGAGGCCGCCGACCGCGATGCGGAAATCGCCCGCTTCCAGCCGCCATTTCCCGTCCGGACCGACAAAGGCCAGTTCCGTCGCCGGCACTTCCAGCGAGACGACCGTGCTCTCGCCCGGGGCCAGATTCACCTTGGTGAACTGACGGAGCCGACGGACATCGGGCACCATGCTGGCGACCAGGTCGCTCGAATACAGCAGGACGGATTCCATGCCCGAGGCGGCGCCGGTATTGCGGACCGTCACATCGAAACGCAGGGTATCCCCCGCCCGGAATTCGGTCAAGGAAGCCTTCAGGTCGGAATAGGCAAACTGCGTATAGCTGAGCCCATGACCGAAGGGCCATTGCACATCCATGACCGCGTCATAATTGTACAGGCCGTCCATCGTCTCCATATGCTCGGAGACCTTATAATCATAGGTATGCAAGGCATTGATATGCTTGGAATAGGTAAAGGGCAGACGGCCGCTGAAATTCGCGTCTCCGCTCAGCAGCAGCGCCAGCGCGTCTCCGCCGTGGTTGCCGGGCAGCATGATGTCGACCACCGCCTGGGCCAGGGGCTCGATATCGCCGATAATACGCGGACGTCCCTCATTGAGTATCAAGACAATAGGCTTTCCGGTCTTTGCCAGGGCCCTTACCAAATCCTTCTGGTTGGCCGAGAGGTTCAGGTCGTCCGTATTGCCGGGGGTCTCGCAATAGGAATTCTCACCGACACAGGCCAGAATCACATCGGCGTTCGCCGCGGCTGCGACGGCCCGCTCGATACCGACGGCATGGTCTTTTTCCCAGGCGACGTCATCATAGACCACGCCGGGGGCAAACAACACGTTTTCGTCGCCGAAACGGTTCCTGACAGCCTCCAGAATCGTATTGTACTCCTCTGCGAAGGCATCGGCCTTATCTCCCTGCCAGGTGTAGGACCATCCGCCGTTCAGCGTCCGCATAGAATTCGCATTCGGGCCGGTGACCAGGATACGGGTCCCCTTCCGGAGCGGCAGCAGGCCGCCTTCGTTTTTCAGCAGGACCTCCGATTCGACCGCGGCCGCAAGTGCCTGTGCGCGGAAGGTTTCTCCGCCCAGTTCGGTATAACCGCTGTTGTCCCAGACCGGATGTTCGAACAGACCCAGCCGGACTTTCATCCGCAGAATACGCCGGACGGCATCATCGATGCGCGCCATCGGGATTCTCCCCTCCCGCGCCAATTCGGCAATCTGAACGGCTGCCTCCGGGTCATAAGGGTCCATAACCATATCGATGCCGGCATTGATGCCGATGGCCAGGGCGTCTTTTTTGTCCACGGCGACATGCTCACGGGTGTACAGGTTGTCGATATCCGCCCAGTCGGTCACCATCATACCGTCCCAGCCCAGGTCTTCCTTGACCCAGCCGGTCAGCAGTTCCCGGTTGGCATGCATCGGCACACCGTTGATGGAGGCGGAATTGATCATCATGTTCAAAGCGCCGGCTTCCAGACATTCCTTGAAGGGACGGAAATACTTCTCCCGCAGGTCGGCCGGGTTGACGATGGCCGGCGTGCGGTCTTTCCCGGTCCAAGGTGCGCCATACGCCATATAATGCTTGATACTGACGCCGACGTTCTCAGGACCGATATGGTTTGGGTCGGCACCCTGCATGGCAAGCACCTCTGTCACAGCCATTTCCGACTGAAGGAAGCAATCTTCGCCCCAGCTCTCCCACATACGGGACCAACGCGGATCCCGGCCCAGGTCCATCACCGGAGAGAAGACCCAGGGCACCATCGCGGCACGCGTTTCATAGGCGATGGCCCGGCCCATATGGGCAGCGTGCTCACGGTTGAACGTGGCGGCCAGGTTGACTTCCTGCGGGAAAAGGACGCCGTCCGCGATATAGGTCGCCCCGTGAATCTCATCCAGCCCGTAAATACAGGGGATTTTCAATTCTTCGAGCGAGACTTCCTGAATTTTCCGGATTACATCGGCGACCACATTGTGCGGTTGCGCCTGGTCGTTGATGGCGTTCAGGAAGGAGCCTATCTTGTATTGCCCTACCAATGTCCGAAGTTTGGATTCATCCAGTTTTCCGTCAGTAAAAAGGGCCGAGACATTGATTTGGACCATCTGGCCCGCTTTCTCTTCCAGGCTCATGCCGGCGAGCACTTTTTCAACCTGCTCTTCCACACGGGCATCGGCGGGGATGACGCGCGGCCCGGCCTGACGGTCGCATCCGGCAGCGAGAAGGGTTCCCAGAGCCAACATACTGATAATCTTGTGTTTCATGATAAAGTATAAAAAGGCTGACCCGTTAGGAGGCCAGCCTGATTGTCCTGTGTAAGGTTGTGGCTAGTAGGTGACAACGGCGGGAAGTTCTTTCGCCTGGTCAATCATCCGCTGAAGTTCAATCTCGGTAGGGACACGCTTGGTGCGATGCTCTTTCTCGTTCACCTCGAGCACGGCCTTGGCGAGGTTGGCGGCGTTACGGTTCTTGAGTTCCTTCACGGTGTCGACACCGGCAGCCTCGAGCAGTTCGGAGAACTGAGGGCCAATGCCTTTGATGCGGCAGAGGTCAGCATGGTTCACCCAGGTCAGGATGAGCTTGCCGGTGATGCCGGTAGCCTCTTCCAGTTCCTTGCGGCCCTTAGGGGTTTTGCCTTTTTCCAACAGCTGATCGATGGTCTCAATGCCAACAGCGGTGAGTTTCTCTGCATAGACGGCGCCTACGCCCTGAATGTCAATAATTTTGTAAGCCATAAGTATAAAATTAAAGTGTTAATGTGCAGTTCGGGTTCAAATATAATGAAAAATTCTGATACTTCAACCGTTTCAATCACAATTTTTTACAACACCGCATTCGCTGCCGCCGTCGCTTCCAAGTCCAAGGCCTCCGCCAGAATCAGCACCGGGTTTTTCACGGCGAATCCGGTCGACATTTCAATCTGCCATTTGCAGGTGTCGCACTCCGATGTCACGAAATCGGGCGCCACCGTCTTGATTTGGTCGAAAAGCGGCTTTCCAATGGCCTGAGAATAGGCATAGTTCTCCTTTTTGAAGCCGTAGGTACCGGCGATTCCGCAGCAGCCGCTGTCCAGGACCGTCAGTTCCAGGCCGGGAATCATGCCCAAGAGTTCACGGGTAAACAGGCTCCAGCCCAATTTCTCCATGTGGCAGGGAATATGGTAGGCCACCCGTGCGTGGTAATCCGGGCGGAAGACCAGCTTGACCCGGCCGCTGTCGAGCAGTTCGTAGAGCCATTTTTCAACCAGGACGATACGGTCCCGTACGGCGCTGTTGTCCACGCCCAGCACGTCCGGATATTCGTCACGCATGGTAAAGGTGCAGGTCGAGGCGGTCGTTACGATGGGGAGGTCGGTCTTTCCGAAAGCGCGGATGTTCTTGCGGGCATGCTTTTCGGCCTGTTTCCACAAACCGTTGGAAATCATGGCGACGCCGCAGCACTGCTCGTCAACCAGCTGTACCCCGTAGCCCAGGGCGTTCAGGACCGAGACGAAAGCCTTCCCTACTTCGGGATGCTGGAACTCGGTCGAACAACCATGGAAAAAGGCCACCTGACGGGGATAGGAAGCCTGACGCGCGGCAGCATGGCGACGGAACCACCCCTCGAAACCCTTCATCTGATAGGCCGGGAAGGTCCGGTGCCTGTCCACGCCCAGGATGCTGTCCATCGCCGATTTGGCCAGCGGCGTGCGGACCACGGCGTTGACCAGCGGGGCCACCGGGCGGGCCACCGTACCCATGAAATCCGTTCCCGCCAAAATCCGGTCCCGCAGGGAGGGCTTGTGACGGCTGTATTTGCGCCGGGCCGAGTGGATGATGTCGGCAATCTTCACACCGGAAGGGCATGCGTTTTCGCAGCGCTTGCAGTTCATGCAGTACTTCAGGTTCTCGTCATAGAAGAAAGGATTCTTCAGCCGCAGCCGCTCTCCGTCCGGACCCGCTTGTTTCGGACCGGGATACAGCGGGTTGACCGGCACGACGGGACAGTAGGCCGTGCAGATTGTACACTTAATGCACTGCTCGAAGTTATTGGTACTTAAATTACTCTCCTGCATATACTTACTCTCCAATTATCTCGTTTGCGACAGCGAGTGCGGTCATCAGGGCGACACCGGCACCGCAACCCAGTTTCACCCCATTGCAGTCGCCCAGCACCGAACCGATGGCATAAAGGTTTTCCACGGGCGTTCCCGCCAGGCTGGGGTGGAACGCAGCATCGGTCTTCACGCCGAAACCGATATACTTCTGTTCGGCAAAGAAATCCTTGTCATACCAGTCCATCCGGCTCGCCTGGCTGACCACGTCCAGCCCGAACAGCGGCTCCAGAACGACTTCCGGCGTCGCCCAAAGGCCCTTGCTGAAGAAACTGCCGCTGGCCAGGACGAAATGGTCGGCCGTGAGGCGGAGCGTCCCCAGATTGGCCGTGCGAAGGCTTTCCACGCGACCGTCTTTCAGGACCGGGTCCATCGCCTGGTCGCCATTCAGGAAGGTGCCGCCGGCAGCCTCGAAGGCCTTTTTAAGCAGCAGTTGGGAACGGATGCCCGGAACGGAGGGCGGCATCGTGCCGACAAATACGGTATTGGCGGAAATCCGCTCCCGAAGGGTCACCAGGGCGGCGCCACTGTGCAGGCCGAAAACCGCCGGCAGCACCACTGTATCCTCATCCCGCAACAGGGCCGACACCGCCGTCGCGACGGCTTCGACTACCTCGGGATGCTCCATGACACGGGCAATATTGACCGAACGCATCTCGGACGGATTGGACCGCAGCCGCTGCAGTTCCGGCAATTCCAACGCCTCTATCCGGCAGGCGGTACCGCGTTTTTCCAAGCCTTCCGCAATGAAGGCCGTATTGAAATCCAGATAGCCTTTCAGATTGACAATCAAGGCTTTCTCCCCTATTTTTTCCTGCTCGGAAGGCAACAAGGTGACATCCGACAATGCGAGCCACACCCGTTTGAAATTGCCCGTCGGGCTGATGATATACTGGTTCCGCTGCTCATCGCCCACCAGCGGAATCCCGCAGGAAGCGAACAGCGGCCGGACAGCATGGACATAGGCAGCCATTCTGTCCGCACCGATTTTGCGGTAGGGATGCGCCTGGGGCAGCCGGTCCAGCACCTGCAGGGGCTCCTCTACCGGCGTACCGTCCGGCAGACGTCCCAGGAGGCCGAAAGCCCCGGAAGAAAAATGCATGGCATTCTGTCCCGTCGAGATGATAAGGCATTTATGGCCGGCCCGCTGCAGACGCAGACCACAAACCAGGCCGGACAGGCCGCCGCCGATGACAATCGTATCAAAATGCATAATATCAGTCGTTTAAGCCTAAAACTTCCGAATAGACCCACTGGGAATATTCGCTTTCCCGGAGGCTTTCACCCCAGGCGATGGGGTACATGCCTTTCCAGCGCTCCTGCATGAAACCCTTCAAATCTTCTTTGGCTTTGGCCGTGCAGCCGTGCGCCTTGGCCAGCAGACCGGCCGTACGGCAGCCGCAGAGCTCGCCCTGGCAGGTTCCCATGCCCACGCGGGTACGCCGCCGGATATCCACCAGGTTGTGTACATCCAGATGTTCGATGGCGGCATTGACTTCCCCTACCGACACCTGCTCACACTCGCAGACCAGGCTTTGGGAATACACATCGTCCAGGGGAATTTTGCCCGCATTGTCGCCGAGACGGCCGACCGCCGCCTTCTGGGTTGTGGTCGGCGCGGCCCAGATTTTCCGGGCGGCCTCCTCGATATTCTGGCTTTCGGATCCGGGCAGGGGCACTTCGCGTGTCACGCAGCCGGCGGACACATGCAGTTTCTGGCAGACCAGGTCGGACGCCTGTTCCGCCATAAGCCTGTATGTCATGAGCTTACCACCCGTAATCGTAATAAATCCTTTCAGTCCGTCCCGCTTCTCGTGATCCAACAGGACGATGCCGCGGCTGATGTTTCTGCCGGAGGGGTCGTTGTCGGCGGAAACCAAGGGGCGCACACCCGCATACGCCCGCAGAACACGGGTCGTTTCCAGGCAGGGCGCCAGTTTCGCGCCTTCGGCCAGCAGGAGATTCACCTCGTCGGGGGTCACCTGCATGTGGTCACATTCCTCAAACGGAACTTTTGTGGAGGTCGTACCGATTACGCAGACCGTATCACCCGGCACCAGGATATCGGCATTGGCCGGTTTCCGGCAACGGTTCAGCACGATGCCGTTCACCCGATGGGCGAAAATCAGCAGGGCGCCCTTGGCCGGGAACATCCCGACCGTGACCCCGGCCATCTCGGCGATATGATGGCCCCAGATACCGCCGGCATTGACCGTAACCGGCGCATAGTACTCCGCCTTTTCCCCGGTCTTGTGGTCCAGGACCTGCACGCCGCGGATGGTGTCACCCTGTTTGATGAAGCCTGTTACTTCCGTGTATACCAGCACTTTGGCCCCATGCAGCTTGGCGTCAATCACATTGGAGGAGCACAGCCGGAACGG
>CADBPR010000065.1 GCA_902796555.1 uncultured Bacteroidia bacterium | reverse complement strand
TCCGGATCGGCCGGGATGAGGAGGAGCTTGATGTTCTGTTCCATCTGCGGCAGACGCGGCTCGATGTCATTGATTTCCTCACGGGCCATTTCGCGCAGGTCGTCATCCTTTTCGTTCAGCAGGATGTCCTTGGCCGAGGCCAGTTCCTCCACCATTTTCTTGTATTCCAGCCCGGCCGCAATAATGGGCTGCAGTTCTTTGTAGTCCTTGTTGAGCTGGACATATTTCTTCATGTCCGCCATGACCGCCGGGTCGGACAGTTGGTCCTGGAGGGATTTGTATTTGTCCTGAAGGCTCAATACCTTCTCAAGTAATGTATTGTTGTCTGCCATATTCTTAAATGTTTTTTACATAACAACGCCGCCGCATATACAGCTGGCTGTCCCCGTATTTGGCCCACACATTGACAGCACTGTTCGTCTCAATCTGGGGGTTGGACAGGCCCCATTGTGCACCCAGGGCCCGGTAGCGTTCGGACATCTTGGCATGGAGAATGGCCGAGATGCCGGTATTCTGCCAGCGGGGAACGGCCCCGTTGATCATCAGGTCCATCGTGTCGTAGGTCCGCAGGGCCTTCAGCAGATGGTACCAGCCGGTCGGGAAGAGGCGCCCGCGGGCTTTCTGCAAGGCCCGGGAGATATCGGGAATGGTGATGCCGAAGGCCGCCAGTTCCTCCTTCTCGTCCAGGATGATGACGCTGGTCCGGTTGTTCAGATACGGGATGAAACCGGCCGCCTCTTCCTCTATTTCCTCCGGGGTGAAGGGAATGAAATTGTAGACCGCTTTCGCAAAACTCTCGTTATAGGCATCGAAGAACTTCCGCACCTGTTCCTTGTCCTTTTTCAGCCGGTCGATATTGCCCTCGTGCAGCCGGTAACGCTCCATCAGCAGGGCGGCCATCCGGGTCATCTTTTCGGGGATGTCCTGCTGGGCGGCCATTTTGTATTCGAGCCAGTCACATTCCTTGACATAGCCCGCCCGGGTCACGAAGTCATTGTAATACGGATAGTTATAGAGCGTATTGAAGACGGGCAGGTTATCGAAACCCTCCACCAGCATGCCCTGCTTGCCGAGGGTGTTGTAGTACAGGGGACCGTGGATTTCGTCCATTCCCTGCGCACGGGCCCAGTCCTCCGCCGTGGTCAGCAGCAGCCGGGCCACATCGTAATCGTCTATCGTATCGAACCACCCGAAACGGGCGCGATGCTTGCCGTAGCGTTCGTTGTACCGCGGATTCACCATCGCGCAGATACGGCCGACCACCCGGTCCCCCTCCAGCGCAAGCCACAGCTGACGCGTACAATACGCCAGCGAGGCACAGGAGGTCAGGGATTTCTTCTGGTCGCCGTGCAAGGCGGGTACGTACTGCGGACAATCCCGATACAATTCGTCCGGGAAGGCGATGAAACGGCGCAGGTCGCGCTCCGAATTCACTTCTTGGATGCGGTAACGGCTCATAGGCGGAAAGCGATGCAAGCGTTATGTCCGCCGAAACCGAAGGAATCGGACAGTCCGAGGGTCACCGGCGCCTGGACAGCCACGTTCGGCGTATAGTCCAGGTCACATTCCGGGTCGGGACAATCGAGGTTGATGGTCGGCGGAATGACCCCGTCACGCAGGGCCAGAATCGTCGCGATGGCCTCCGCAGCACCGGCGGCGCCGAACATGTGGCCGGTCATCGACTTGGTGGAACTGATATGGGCCCGGTAGGCCTCATCTCCGAGCGCCACCTTGTAGGCACGGGTTTCCGCAGCGTCATTGAGCCGTGTGCCGGTGCCGTGGGCATTGATATACAGAACATCCTCGCCGGGCTTGTAACCGGCTTCTTCCAGGGCCAGGGAAATGGCGCGGGCCTGGGTGGTGCCGTCGGGACGCGGCGCCGTGACATGGTGGGCGTCGCAGGTATTGCCGTAGCCGACCATCTCCGCCAGAATCTGTGCGCCCCGAGCCCGGGCATGTTCATATTCTTCCAGAACGAGAACGCCAGCCCCGTCGCCCATGACAAAACCGGCCCGGTTGGCATTGAAAGGCAGGGAGGCGTACTTGGGATTCTCCGCTTTCGAAAGGGCCGTCGCATTCGTGAACGCGGCCAGGCCCAGGGGAATCGTCGCATACTCGGTCCCGCCCGCGATGATGGCGTCGGCATAGCCGTGGCGGATGGCCCGGTAGGCTTCCCCGATGGAATTGGTGGATGTCGCACAGGCCGTCACCACATCCAGACACGGGCCCTGGGCGCCGTGACGGATGGAAATATTGCCGGCGGCGATGTTGGAAATCATCGTCGGGATGAAAAGCGGCGAAATCCAATGGCCGGTCGGGTCCTCCACCATCTTGACCGTCTCACGGTACTGGACCTCGAATCCGCCGATACCGGAGCCGACATAGACGCCCAGGCGGAAGGGGTCGATGTTCTCCCCGCTCACCAGGGCGGACTGCCGCATCGCCTGCCAGGCAGCGGCCACGCCGTATTTGGTAAACATGGCCTGTTTACGGATAAAAGGCTTGTCCATCCCGTATTCTTCCGGGTGGAAATCGCGGACTTTTCCGGCAAACTTGACCGCCAGTTCCTCGGTGGGGAACTCGTCGATGAAGTCGATGCCGCAGACACCGTTCCGGAGATTGCGCCAAAAGGTCTCCACATCATTCCCAACGGAGGAAATGACGCCCATACCGGTAACGACAACTCGTTTTCTTTCTTGTTCCATATCGTATAATAACTTGCAAAGATAACAAAAATGTACGGAATAACAATCGAAAGGTTCTCCCGGATATCTTTGCAACGCCTTCTCCGGTGGAAAGTTTTCCCCCGGGCCCTTTCTGTCGTCAGCCTCTCATTTTCATATCCCGCCAGGTAGCGGCAGGGAAAATGATGCCGCTTTAGGTAAACAACTTTTTAGATTATTTCGGAATATCTTACTATATTTGCGGGACAAACGGAGCGCCGTGGACACAATGAGACTTTTGCTCCCGGGTTATTTCCGGGATAAATACACGCTGATAGGGACCGTTACCTTCACGGCCTTCTTCTCCTTGTTGTTCCTGCTGCTCAGCATTCCCTTCGCCCACAACGCATGGTTCGTCATCGGCGCGGGCAGCCAGGCCTTCGGTTATACCGCCGGCTTTTATGTAGCCGCCCTCCTGCTGGTCATCCTCAGCAAATGGATTATGTACCTGACCCGGAGCGCTTACGCCATGACCTACCTCCAGTATCTCATCTGGAATCTGCTGGAAATCATCGCCGTCAGCCTGTTGTACACCGCTTTCTCCGAAGCCGGCGAGCGGATGGGCATCATCTCTTCGGGCGGCATCTCGGCCTGGCAGATTCTGGGCGGGTCCCTGCTCTACTGCCTGATTTGCCTGGGTATCCCCTACCTTATCTCCGGCATGTTCTTCGCCCTGGTGGACAAGAACAAGACGATTCGCCTGATGAACACGCGGGACGTCGTTTCCGACGAACCGGAAGAAAGCCGTAACGGGATTCAGAAAGTCACCCTCTATGACAACAGCGGCGTCATGAAACTGTCTGTCAGTCTGGAGAATCTGTATTATATCGAGTCGGACGACAACTACGTCATCGTCTGGTATACCGACAGCAAGGGCGCCATGAAAAAATACATGATCCGCTGCCGGCTCAAAACCATCGAGGAGAGTTTCAAGGGCAGTTCCCTGGTCCGGTGCCACCGCAAATACATCGTCAACATGGACAAAGTCAAAGTCCTGCGCAAAGAAAAGGATGGCTACGAACTCGATCTCGAGAACGACGCCATCCCGCCGATTTCCATTACCAGGACCTATGCCGACAACGTGCTCGGCCGGTTCCAGGAGCAGTAATCAACCCCGTCTGACGGAGCCGGGCTTCCGGCCGGAGGCCTTGCGGGCCTGCGTACCGGCGGCTTTGCGATAGGGTGATACCGACGCGCCTGCCGGAGCGGCCGACTTGGTGCCGGCTGTGCGGACCGTCATCCTCGGCCGGGCGGTCGGAAGCGCCGTCCTGACGGCCGTTGCGGAACCGGTGTTGGAAGACACCCAGGTCATCGTCATCGGGAAGTACGGAATCCGCTGGGCATGGATGCCCACCTCGTTGTTGCTGGCGTTACGGGACATCTCGCCGTAGCGCATGGACACGAAGGAAATGGTCTTGCCATCCCGCTCCGTGCTCAGGGCGCGTACCGTCGCGGTATTTCCGCTTTCGTCCAGCGCCGCCGCGGCAATGTCGCTTTCGAATTCATATACGAACTCATCGCTGCCGGAACGGTAGACCCCCAGCAGATAAGCGTCGAAAGTCTCCTCTCCCACCGTGAAGGGGAAGCCGATATACTGGACATAGAAAATCATCTCGCCGGTCTTGCGGTCGAAACGGGTCTCGAAGGAAAGGTCCTTCGTCTCTTCCGTCACGCCTTCACCGGCATCGTCGCCGGTCTCCCAGCCGCTCACCCGGTAGGCGACATTGGATTCGCTGCCGGCCACGCGGATTTCATAAGCGGTACGCCCGTCCCCGATGCGCCAGGTACCCAGCCAGCGGTTGTAGGCGTCGGTCGGCTTTTCTTCCGGCACGACGAAAGCGTATTCCGACCAGTCGCCGGTCAGGTTGCCGGCCGCATCCAGACCGAAGGCATAGGCTGTCCACTGTCCGGAGCGGAAACGGTCGAATTCAATGTTCAGATTGGGCTGATAATAAATCGCGTCCGCGAAGTTGCCGTTCTCGCCCAGGCCGCTGTAAATCTCGTCCACCACCCCGTTGAAGAAGGCGGCGTAATCCCCTTCGTAGAACTCCTCAATATACTCGGGATAAGCGATATAGACATAATAGCTGTAGGGGGAATCGGTTTTGACGTTGAGCACGTCCACCTCGTCTCCGTCCGACTCCCGGCGGCCGGTGTATTCCATCTTGTAGACCGAACCTTTCTGCAGCTGCATCGCCTGCGTGGTAAAGTCCAGACGGGAATATTCACCCGTCAGGTTGCCCTTTTCATCACAGCCGTAGGCGACCGCCACCCAGTTGCTGCCGCCGGCATCCAGGATGTCGAAGACGACGTCGGAATCGCCGGAATCGACCGGGATGTCACCGGCCTCCTTCGCCTTGGCGACGCTCGCGGCGATGAACTGGTCCAGGCTGTTCCCGTAAGTGGTCAGCAGGTCATTGGCGCTGACCAGGTCCAGGTACCAGGTCTTGTTGTCTGTGGATTTTACATGCATGACGTCGACGATGAAGGTGTTGCCGTCAAATACGTCCGCCGTGCGGCCGGTGTAGGTAACCGTCCATGCGGGATTCTCCCGAAAAGCACTGACAGGGGTGACATTCGGCCGCTCTTCCGTGCCTCTTCTTCTGCCTGTGCCATCCTTGGAACAGGACAGGGCCGCCGTCAGCATCAGGACCGACAGGGCCATATATACATACCGATGTTGTCTCATACCGGAAATCTTTTTCAAATATTATGCTTGATTGCCCAAAGATACGGCTTTTTTTCTTATTTTTGTATGATTAACGCAATTTCAGATGCATACGAGAGAAGAAAAGCTGGAGAAATTCGGAAGACTGCTGGACATCATGGACAAATTACGGGCGGAGTGTCCTTGGAACCACGCCCAGACGATTGATACCCTGCGTCCTATGACCGTGGAGGAGGTGTACGAACTCAGCGACGCCGTGCTCAGCCACAACGAGGACGAACTCAAGAAAGAACTGGGAGACGTCCTGCTCCATATCGTTTTCTACAGTAAAATCGCCCAGGAAGAAGGCCGTTACGACATCGGCGACGTGTTGGACAAAATCTGCGAGAAGATGGTTTTCCGTCATCCGCATGTCTTCTCGGATGTCAAGGCTTCTGATGCCAAAACCGTCTCCGAGAACTGGGAAATGATGAAGACGAAGGAGAAAGGCGGCAACCGGCGCGTGCTCTCGGGCGTGCCGAATTCCATGCCTTCCGTCCTGAAGGCTTTTGCCATGCAGGACAAGGCCCGCGGCGTCGGATTCGACTGGGAAGAAAAGAGCCAGGTCTGGGAGAAGGTCAAGGAGGAAATGGGCGAATTCCAGGCGGAACTGGATGCAATGGACGCCGAGCAGGGCCATGCAGACAAATCGGTCTGCACTCCTTCCGAAGATGCATCTCCCGCCTTCCGGGCCGCTTATGACCGGGCCGAAGAGGAACTGGGCGACTTCATGTTCGCCACCATCAATGCCGGACGGCTCTACGGAATCAATCCCGACACGGCCCTCAACCGTGCGTGCGAGAAATTCCGCCGGCGCTTTACTTATTTGGAGGAACAGACCCTGCGCAAGGGCCGCTCCCTGCACGACATGACCCTCGCCGAGATGGATGCCATCTGGGACGAAGGAAAGGCCAAGGGATTATAAATCAACAACGTATGTTTTCTTTTATCATCAGCTTGATTGCCCTGGTGCTGGGCTATCTGATTTACGGCAAATTCGTGGAAAAGGTCTTCGGACCGGACCCGCAGCGGAAAACGCCGGCCATCACGCGGAACGACGGTGTGGACTTCATCGTACTGCCTTCCTGGAAGGTATTCATGATTCAGTTCCTGAACATCGCGGGGACCGGCCCCATCTTCGGTGCCATCATGGGTGCCAAATTCGGTCCGGCTTCCTATCTGTGGATTGTCCTCGGCTGTATTTTCGCCGGGGCGGTACATGATTATTTCACCGGGATGCTCTCCGTCCGCCAAGGCGGCGCCGGCCTGCCCGACATCGTCGGACAATACCTGGGCAACGGGGCGAAGAAGGTCTTGCTCGTCTTCTCCGTCGTCCTGCTCCTGCTGGTCGGTACCGTATTCGTGTACTCCCCCGCCCTCATCCTGGGCGACATCGCCGGTGACGGCTCCCGCACCGCCATCATGATTTGGGTCGGCGTTGTCTTTGTCTATTATATCGTCGCAACCATGCTGCCGGTGGACAAGGTCATCGGCAAGATATATCCCTTATTTGCCGTTGCGCTACTGTTCATGGCGGCGGCACTGATGGTCGGGCTGTTCGTCAAATGGCCGGCCATCCCGGAAATCTGGGACGGGTTGGGCAACTGGGGCAAAGACCTCGGCCTGGCAGACCAGCCGGTGTTCCCCTGCCTCTTCATCACCATTGCCTGCGGGGCCATCAGCGGCTTCCATGCCACGCAGAGCCCCTTGATGGCGCGCTGTATTGAAAATGAAAAACTCGGCCGGCCTGTATTCTACGGGTCGATGATTACGGAAGGCATCGTCGCCCTGGTCTGGGCGGCGGTCTCCTCCTATTCCTTCTTTGCCGGCGGGGCTGCAGAGGTCGGCTCCGACCTGACGGCGGCCGCCCCGACCGTCGTGACCAAGGTATCCTCCGGCTGGCTGGGCCTGCTGGGCGGCATCCTGGCCATCCTGGGCGTGGTCGCCGCGCCGATCACCAGCGGGGATACGGCTTTCCGCAGTGCCCGTCTGATCATCGCCGACTTCCTGAACATCAACCAGCAGAAAATCCATAACCGCCTGGTTATCAGCGTACCGCTCTTCCTTGCCGCGTCGCTGCTGCTGTGGTACAACGTCGCCGACGAGAACGGATTCAACGTCATCTGGCGCTACTTCGGCTGGGCCAACCAGACCCTGGCCGTCTTCGCCCTGTGGGCGGCGACCTCCTTCCTGGCCCGCCGGAAAGGAAGCCCGGCCTACCTGCTTACCTTGATTCCGGCCGTTTTCATGACGGCGGTCTGTACGACCTATATCTGCATCGCCAAAATCGGCTTCAACCTGCCGAGCGACTGGAATTTCATCATCGGAGGCATCACCATCGTGGTGGCTACCGTTCTGTTCTATAGCTGGAAAATTAAATTCGATTGCCATGTTTGATAAAGAAAGAGGGCTGTACATCGCCCATTGTGAAAACGGCCCGATTTCCATGGTCGGGAAAATGGCCAACCGCCACGGCCTCATCGCCGGCGCCACCGGTACCGGAAAAACCGTCACCCTGCAGGTCATCGCTGAGACTTTCTGCCAGGCCGGCGTCCCCTGCTTCATGGCGGACATGAAGGGAGACCTGTCCGGTATCAGCCAGGTCGGCAAACTGTCCGGCTTCATCCAGAAGCGTCTGCCCGAATTCGGCATTGAAGACCCGCAGTTCCAAAGCTGCCCGGTCCGCTTCTTCGATGTATTCGGCGAGCAGGGCCATCCGATGCGCGCCACCATCTCCGATATGGGGCCGCAGCTGCTGGGCCGGCTGATGGAGCTCAACGAGACCCAGACCGGCATCCTCAACATCGTCTTCCGCATTGCCGACGAAAGGGGGCTGCTCCTGCTTGACCTGAAGGACCTCCGGTCCATGCTGGACTATGTGGCCAAGAATGCCGCCCAGTTCACCACGGCCTACGGAAATGTCTCCGCCGCCAGCGTCGGCGCCATCCAGCGCGCGCTGCTGACCCTGGAAAACCAGGGGGCGGACAAGTTCTTCGGCGAACCGGACTTCGATGTCTATGACCTCCTGCAGTGCGAAGGCGGCAAGGGGGTCATGAACGTCCTCGCGGCCGACAAACTGATGCTCAATCCGAAGCTCTATTCCACCTTCCTGCTCTGGCTGTTGTCCGACCTGTATGCCCGCCTGCCCGAAGTCGGCGACATGGATCTGCCGAAACTGGTCTTCTTCTTCGACGAGGCCCACATGCTCTTCGACGGCACGTCCAAGGCCCTGGTGGACAAGATTGAACAGGTGGTGCGCCTGATTCGAAGCAAAGGCGTCGGTGTCTATTTCGTCACCCAGAGCCCTACCGACATTCCGGAAAGCATCCTCGGCCAGTTGGGCAACCGCGTCCAGCATGCCCTGCGCGCCTTCACGCCGAAAGACCAGAAGGCTGTCCGCACGGCGGCCGACACCTTCCGCCCCAACCCGGCCTTCAAGACCGACGAGGCCATCATGAACCTGGAGACCGGCGAGGCCCTGGTGTCCTTCCTGGATGAAAAGGGTGCGCCCTGCATGGTGGAACGCGCCAAGATTCTCTTCCCGCTCAGCCAGATTGGCGCCATCACCGAAGACCAGCGGGCCCAGCTGATCAAGCAGTCCCGCCTGTACGGCCGTTACGACCATGCTCTCGACCGGGAGAGCGCCTTCGAAGTCCTGCTCAAGGAGAGCGAAGAAGCTGCCCGGGAAGCGGAAGAAGCACGGGCGGCGGAAGAACAGGCCCGGCAGGAAGCCCTGGAAGCCAAGCAGCGCGAGAAGGAAGAAAAAGAGGCCGCCAAGAAGAAAGGTACGGGCTTGGGCAGCAAGATTTTCAAGTCGGTACTGACCGCCGTCACGGGCGTGGTGGCCACCAGCGTGGCGTCCAGCGTGTCCAACAAAGTGACCGGCAAAAAGACGAAGTCCAAGAAATCCACGGCGGAAAAGGCCATCACCAAGGCCACCAAGTCCGCCACCAGCACCCTCACCCGCGAGCTCACCCGCAGCATCCTCGGCAACCTGATCAAATAGACAGCAGGAATCCTGTCATAAAAAGAACCCCGGCCTCAAAACGGACCGGGGTTTTTCTTGTTGTCTGCCGATTATTTGCGCCGGCGGCGGTTGCGGTTCCGCTTGCTGCGGCTGCCCAGCCAGGCAATCAGCGCCAGGGCCAGCACGGCCACAATCAGGATGACATAGGTAAAGCTGGTGGCATTGTCACCCTTGACCCGGGCCCACATCGCCAGCAGTTTGTCCGTATCCTGTCCCCAGTCATGCTCCAGGGCACAACGCTCGATGACGGCCTTGTCCGGATACAGGACGGGGTCCACGCGGACGCTGTCGGCCGAAGGACCGAAGAAATAGGTCAGGTCAACCGGTTCGAGTTCTTCGTCAATCTGGGATTCGACCACCTCCCAGGCACCGTTCGCGGAAACATAGCCGGTCTCATCCATATTGCGGATGGCGATGTCCGGACGGCACATGAAATCGATGAACCAGGTGGCCGCCTTGACATTCTTCGCATACTTGGGAATCACCCAGCCGTCAAACCATACCGTACTTCCCTCTTCCGGCACGACATACTCGAGCGGTACACCCACGGATGCAGCCTCCTCGATGGCCCAGACGGCGTCGCCGCTCCAGTTCAGGGAAATCACGCCCCGCTCCTTGGTCATCTGGTCCTTGCCGAAATCAGCCTCCCAGCCCAGGACGTTCTCCTTGGCGCTCTTGAGGAACGCTTCCACCGCCGCAATCGAAGCGTCGGAAGAATCGTACATCAATTCCTGCAGGGTCACGGAACCTTCCTGCAGCTCTTTCTGCTTCAGATAAATCAGGACCGGCGCATAGACATCCCGGGGAGCGTCCTTGATCAGAACCTGGTCCTTGAATTTGGGATTGGCGATGACGCCCCAGGTGGACACCTCTTCCGCCGTGACATACTTGGGATTGTAAATCAAGCCGGTCGTACCCCACATATAAGCCACGGAATAGTCATTGGCATCGATGTCGGGATTGATATCGCGGAAAATGTTCTGAATATAGGGGGACTTGTTGTTGGCGATATAGTTGAGCGAATCCGGGATGGACGCGAAGTCCAGGGGAATCAGCAGCCCGTTGTTCAGCATCCGCTCGATGATATAGTCGGACGGGCAGACCACGTCATAATCCTCGTGTCCTTTCTCAATCTTGGAAAGCATGGTCTCGTTGATGTCGAAGGTCTGGTAGACGACCGTGATTTTTTCGCCGGTCTTCTCTTCATACCATTCCTCAAACTCTTCGATGATTCCTTCACCGATGTAGTCGGACCAGTTGTACACTTTCAGGACATTGTCGCGGGGGGAACCGCAGGAAAGGGCGCTCAGCAGGCAGGCTGCCAGGGCGAAAACACTAACAAGCTTTTTCATTTCAATTTGTTTTGGTTTTGGCGGAACGGATGTTGATGAACAGCAGCACCGCCAGGATAATCAGGAAAATAATGGTCATCAGAGGCTTCAGCTCCGGCGTCAGGCCGCCTTTGCGGGCATCCGTATAGATGTAGGTCGACAAGGTGTCCAGGCCGATGGTCCCCCGGGTGAAGAAGGTCACGGCAAAATCGTCCAGGCTCATGGTAAAGGACAGGATGAAGCCGGAAACCATGCCGGGGCGCAGCACGGGCACCAGCACCTTGCGCAGCGCCTGAAAAGGCGTCGCACCCAGGTCCAGCGCCGCCTCATAGATGTTGGGGTTCATCTGTGAGAGCTTGGGCAGCACGTTCAGCACCACATAGGGCGTACAGAAGGTGATATGCGCCAGGATAACGGTCAGGTAGCCCTGGGAGATATGCAGGAAGACGAACAGCAGGAACAGGGACACACCGGTGATAATATCCGGATTGATCATCGGGATGTTGTTTAGGAACTGCATCGTCTGCTTTTTACGCCCTTTCAGGTTGAAAATACCGATGGCGGCCACCGTGCCGAGCAGGGTGGCAAACACGGATGCAATCAAGGCAATCAGCAGGGTGTTTTCCACTGCGGAAATCAGACCGGCTGAATTCTGCATGCTCCCCGTAAAGAGGTTCTTGTACAGGTTCAGCGAAAAACCGGTCCAGTTGCCCAGCGACTTCGCCTCGGTGAAAGAGAACACCGCGATAAAGACAATCGGGGCATACAGGATAATCAGAATCAGGATGAGATAGGTTCTGGCCAGTACCTTTTTCATAGGGCACCTCCTGCAGCCTCGCTGCCGTCATCCTTCTGGAAGAAGGTCGTGATACCGATGATGACCAGCATAATCAGCGCCAGCGCGGCACCGTAGTTCCACATGGAGTTGTTGATATTCTCCTGGATGATGGTACCGAAAAGCTTGATTTTGTTGTTGGTCAGGAATTCCGAAATGGCAAAGGTGGAGACCGTCGGCATGAAGACCATCATCACGCCGCTGATGACGCCCGGCATCGACAGCGGCAGGGTCACCTTCGCAAACACCTGCCACGGCCGTGCACCCAGGTCCTGGGCGGCCTCAGCATAGGATTTGTCCATCTTGGCGAGCACGTTATAGATGGGATAAATCATGAACGGCAGGTAATCGTAGCACATACCGAAGAGCAGGGTTCCCTTGCCCAGGGTGATGCCGGCCATCGTGAAGAGTTCCGCCGTAGCCAGGGTGCGCATCAGGGCGTTGACCCACATCGGCAGAATAAACAGCACCACGGTAACGGCACTGCGGTTCAGCGACTTGTCCGCCAGGATATAGGCGGTCGGATAACCGATGAGAATACAGAGGACCGTATTCTCCAGGGCCACCTCGATGGACAGGGCGAAGGTGCTCAGGGCATCCTTGTCCGTGAAAAACTTGGTGATGTTCGACAAGGTGAAATGGCCGGAGGAATCCTGCAGTGCATAGAACAGAATCAGGACCAGCGGCATCACCACGAACAGCACCAGGAAGATAAAATAGGGCAACGCCCAACTGGAACGCTTACTCATGTCGGTCAGCGGGTTTGGACAGGCGGATATCTTCCGGAAGAATCTTGATGCCCACGAAATCGCCCTTGTCCCAGATGTCGTTCGTGTCCACCCAGATATTTTCGCCGGTCTCGGTCTTGACCGTCAGGTGGTAATGGTCGCCCATGTACAGGATAACGGCTACATGGCCCGTGAGGTCGGCCGTCTCTTCGTTGTCAAGCAGGTCGACCTTCTCGAAAGACACGGTGGCCTGCACGGCATCTCCTTCGGCGAAACCTTCCGTATCACAGGCGAATTCCGTATCCAGGAACGTTACTTTCCCCGCTCCGGTCACGCGTGCGTCATAGACATTGGCGACCCGTTCTTTTTTCATCACCTGGATATCGTCCGGGTCGATGTACAGCATCACTTCGGTGCCGACGGGATAGGGGTCGTAATCCTGAATCATCAGCTCATAGCCGGTGTCCGTATCCACCCACATCTCATAGTGTACGCCTTTGAACGTACAGGAATTGACCTTGGCGCGGAACTGGCACCTGTCCGGGTCGGTCGTAAAATAGATATCTTCGGGACGTACCACCACATCGACGGGCACATCCTCGCCGAAGCCTTCGTCCACACAGTCGAATTCGTGCTTGATGAACGCCACGCGCCGGTCGCGCAACATCCTGCCTTTGAGGATGTTGCTTTCTCCGATGAAATCGGCGACGAAGCAGTTGACCGGTTCATTGTAAATATCAATCGGCGTTCCGATCTGCTGAATCCGGCCTTCGTTCATCACGACAATCGTGTCGGAAAGGGTCAGGGCCTCCTCCTGGTCATGGGTGACATAGATAAAGGTAATGCCCAGTTTGCGGTGCATTTCCTTGAGTTCAATCTGCATGTCCTTGCGCATCTTCAGGTCCAGGGCCGCCAGGGGCTCGTCCAGCAGGAGGATTTCCGGCTGGTTGACGATGGCGCGGGCGATGGCGATACGCTGCTGCTGGCCGCCGGAGAGGGACTCCACGTCGCGGTCTTCATAGTCCGACATGCTGACCAACTTGAGGACGCGGCGGACTTTTTTGTCGATTTCTTCCTCCGGGGTTTTCTTCAGTTTCAGGCCGAAGGCGATATTGTCGTACACATCCAGATGCGGGAAAAGGGCATAGCGCTGGAAAACCGTGTTGAGCCGGCGCAGATGCGGCGGCATGCCGGTGATGTCCTTGCCGTCCATCAGAATCCCGCCTTCATCCGGCTGCAGGAAACCGGCAATCATCCGGAGCAGGGTCGTCTTGCCGCAGCCGGACGGCCCCAGCAGGGTGATGAACTCGCCTTTCTTGACGTACAGATTGATGTCACGCAGCACGTTCTTGTCTCCGAAGGACTTTGAAACGTGCTGAATTTCAATAATCTTTTCCTCCATTCCCTACCAGAGTTTAAGTGCGAAATTGTAGGTGACGCCCAGCAGTGCGAATACATAGCCGGTTCCATCCCGGCGCATGGAATTGACACCGGCGCTGGCCTGCACGCGCAGGGCCTGGCTTTCCGCCAGCGGATACCAGGACACCCAGGCCCCGGCATTGACGGAAGGCATGTCGACAGCAGCAATCAGCTCGTTCTCCGGATCGGAATACGCCGCAGGGATAACGACGCTTTCTTTGTCCTGATAACCGTAGGGATGGTCGACATTGACCTTGTTCCAGGCACCCTTGGCACCGAAATCCCACTTGTCGTCCAGGTTGAACGCGAAACTCGTTACGACGGTGTTTCCGTATACGGAAGGGTAAAAGACCTGGTTGCCGTCGCCGAGATAGTTGGGGTCGCCGCAGGCGTTGAAATAATCGGCCGTAAAGGTGAAATCGCCCAGTTCCAGGCGGTTACCCAGGGAAACCAGCACATTCCACGGTGCGGAAGGATACTCTTTATATTCATAGGAAGGGCTGGCGTAAACGCTCCACTTCATGCTGTACGGGCCATACGTGCCGTCCCAGCCCAAGCCGAGGCCGATGGAACGGTTGACCGCGTTGGTCGTCGCCTGCACCGCCACTCTTCCGATCTCGTTCGGGAGGTTATAGGCGGCGGTCAAGCCCCACTGATAGCAGGTGTAGGAAGACCAGAAATCACTGGCCATCAGCGGATTGACATCGA
Source organism: uncultured Bacteroidia bacterium (assembly GCA_902796555.1). Taxonomy (GTDB): domain Bacteria; phylum Bacteroidota; class Bacteroidia; order Bacteroidales; family UBA932; genus Cryptobacteroides. Next base: position 19,676 of record CADBPR010000065.1, on the reverse strand, counting down.
AATCATAATCATCGAATTCGAAGCCGCCCACCAAGGTCTGCTGTTTGCCCAGGGTGAACTCGAAATTCTGCGGAGCCCAGGTCACATAGACCCAGTCCAGGAAATTATTGGCATTGTTGCCGCTGCCCGGCAGATTGATATGGTACAATCCCGCCGTAGGGCCTGCCAATCCTTCCTGAAAGGAGGGATAGCCCCAATCCGATGCCATCCAGTGATTGCAAAGGGAGAAAGACCATTGTTCGGAAAAATTACCCTCGAAAAGGGTGTAAAGATTTGTGTTGCCGAAGCTGACCGACGCGGATTTGCTTTCCAAGTCATACAATACACCGACGTCTACCCTCGGAATAATGGACAACTCGGCACCACGGCCGGTGTCCTCAGCCTCTTGTGCGCGCACAAGAGAGCAGCACAGCATCGCGGCTGCGCAGACTACCAGGAATCTCTTCATTTAACCTCATAAAAATTAGGTTTGGTGACACATACCTGCACGGGACACACGCCCTTCGCAGGTTTATGCTGCAAAGGTATAAAAATTTAACTAATAATAAATCAAGAATGGATTAAAAAATTGGAATCCTCCCGGTATGCATCTGCGCAACAGCGGCCTATTTCGCCCGCGAGAGCTCCCGCAGTTCCGCTTCCGCCCGGATTTTGTCGATGATGGAACAGACGATGCGCCAGGCCCGGGAATCCCGGGTATAGGACGCCGGCGCCACGAAATGCACCCGCCCCTGGCGGAGCAGCTTTTCCGCGACGGCCTTTTTCTCCTGATTCTGCGGGTTGTACACCGCGATGCAGTTGCCGCCGAACATCGTCACGATTTTCATGCAGGGCACGTCCGTCTCGCCGTCGCCGAAATAAATCATCTGCGGGAAGGGAATCCGCTTCTTGTCGTCCTCGGTGCTTTCGTTGACCCGCTTGGCGTCCCGCGAAGAGAAAATGCCTTTGTTGATTTTGAACATGAACTGGGTCTTGGCCGTATAATCCACCGCAATACCGGGCCATTCGGCCTCCCCGTTCTCATTGTAAATATAGGTGCAGGCGAAAATATGCTTGAATTCGTGGGCAATCGGGGTGCCCTCGATGATTTCTTTCAGGCCGGAGGAGTTGATATAGTGCTCCACCCGGACACCCTGCTGCGCGCCGTAGTCATTGACCTGGCGGAACCAGGTGCGCAGCCCCTCGAAGAGCTGTACGTGCTGACCGAATTTCTTGAATTCGCTGCGGCGCAGCCGGATGCCCTTGCGGTGGGCTTCGTCGAACATCAGTTTCATATAAGACAGGATATTGCTGGCGTCCTGCCCGCGGGCAATCTGGTCGCTTTTGGTCCAGAATTCTTCCGGGGTCTGTCCGATGGCCTGGATAAAGCCGAACTCCTGCATGTTACCGGGCGAAAGCGTCCCGTCAAAATCATAAATCAGCGCGACAATGGGTTTGCGTTTCATGTTTCAAAAAGAATTTTACCACACAGAGGCAATTTTTGCAAAGTTAATACATTTTTTCAAGCGAAACCGCGCGGTTTTTTGTAAATTCGCATCGCGAAACGCAACGAAAACGAAAAACGTATTAAAATCTAAACGATACATTTATGGAACATTACCTCGCCAGATTGCAGAATGCAACCCGCAAATTCTGGAACAAACCTGCCCTGAACACCATCGGCGGCGACGCCTACACGTATGGTGACATGGCTACCCAAATCGAGAAATTCCACCTCTTTTTCAATGCAATCGGCATCAAGAAGGGTGACAAACTGGCCCTGTGCGCCAACAACGGCGCCCGCTGGGGCATGACCTATATGGCGGTCAACACCTACGAGGCCGTTATCGTGCCCATCCTGGCCGATTTCACCCCGGAGGCGGTCTGCACGCTCGTAAACCACTCCGACAGCATCGGCTTCTTTACCAGCGCCGACCGCTGGAAGAAACAGGATATCCGGAACTTCCCTGCCCTGCGCTTCGTCGTGGACATCGACAGCTGGAGCCTGCTCTGGAGCGAAAGCGATTCTATAAAAGAGGCTTTCGACCGGATGGACGATATGCTGAAGGCGAAATACCCGATGGGCTTCGGTCCCGAAGACGTGGTCTTCCCCACCGACAACTGGGACGACCTGTCCACCATCAACTACACCTCCGGCTCCACCGGCAACCCGAAGGGCGTGATGCTGACCTACCGCAATTTCAGCGCGAACGTCGATTTCTCGCAGCGACACGTGCCCGCGGGCGACAAGATGGTCTCCATGCTCCCGATGGCCCACATGTACGGGCTTGTTATCGAGTTCATCTACCCCCTATGCAACGGCACTTCCATCTACTGGATGTCCAAGGCTCCCACGCCGGCGGCGCTGCTGAAGGCTTTCGCAGAGGTAAAACCCTACCTGCTGATTACCGTGCCGCTGGTCATGGAAAAGATTTACAAATCCAAAATCAAACCCACGCTGGACAAGCCCGCCATCAAGTTCCTGCTCAAGATCCCCGGCATCAACAACCTGATTTACAAGAAGGTAAAAGATGGTCTGGTGGCGGCTTTCGGCGGCAACGTCCAGGAATTCATCATGGGCGGCGCAGCCCTGAATCCGGAAGTGGAACGCATTTTCAAGCGGATTAACTTCCCCTACCTGGTGGGTTACGGCATGACGGAAGCCTGCCCGCTGCTGGCCTATGAGCACTGGACCAAATATGTGCCCGGTTCCTGCGGCAAGCCGGTCGACTGCGCCACGGTCCGGATTGATTCCGAGGACCCCCAGCACATCGTGGGTGAAATCCAGGCCAAAGGCGACAACATCACCATCGGCTACTACAAGAATGAAGAGGCTTCGGCCAATGCCTTCACGGAAGACGGCTTCCTCAAGACCGGCGACCTGGGCATCATGGATGCCGAAGGGAATATTTTCATCCGTGGCCGTTCCAAGAACATGATTCTTTCCGCCAACGGCCAGAACATCTATCCGGAAGAGGTGGAGGCCATTGTGAACAACCAGAACTATGTGAGCGAGTCCGTCGTCGTGGACCGCGGCGGCAAACTGGTCGCGCTGGTATACCTCGACCAGGTGGGCATCGCCAAAGACCTGCTGGACAAAGAAGCCATCGCCGACATCCCCGAACAGATTAAGGTGGGCGCCAACAAGCAGTTGCCGGTCTACAGCAAGATTGCCCAGGTAGAAACGGTGTCACAGCCTTTCGAGAAGACACCGAAGATGTCCATCAAACGATTCCTGTACAAATAGTGACAATTTGTCATAGATTCCGGAATGGAACACAATTTGACCTGATAAAAGGCGGACGCTGCGGCGCCCGCCTTTTTTTGCAAACAACAACGTAAAAAAATTTATATATGGCACAGAATGGTAAAATCGGAGTAACGACCGAGAACATTTTCCCGGTCATCAAGCAATTCCTGTATTCCGACCATGAGATTTTCCTGCGCGAACTGGTCGCCAACGCCGTGGATGCGACGCAAAAGATGAAGGCTCTCGCGAGCAGCGGTGATTTCAAGGAAGAACTCGGAGAACTGCAGGTCCGCATCGAACTGGACGAAAAGAAAAAGATTCTCAAAGTCATCGACCGGGGTATCGGCATGACGGAAGAAGAAGTGGACAAATACATCAACCAGATTGCGTTCTCCTCCGCCGGAGAGTTCCTGGAGAAGTACAAAGACCAGATTGGCAGCATTATCGGCCATTTCGGACTGGGCTTCTATTCCGCCTTTATGGTATCGAAGAAGGTGACGATTGACACCCTCAGCTGGAAGGAAGGCGCCAAGGCCGTCAAATGGTCCTGCGACGGAGACCCGCAGTACGAGATGAGCGCGTCGAAGAAGTCGGACCGCGGTACGGAAATCACCCTGTATCTGGACGATGACTCCGCCGAATACGCCGAGAAGGGAAAAATCGAGTCCCTGCTGGACAAATACTGCAAATTCATGCCCGTGCCCATCGTTTTCGGCAAGGAGCAGGAATGGAAGGACGGCAAATACGTCGATACAGACAAGGACAAGGTGGTCAACAGCATCGAGCCCATCTGGACGAAGGCGCCGTCCGAGCTGAAGGACGAGGATTACCTGCAGTTCTACAAGGCCCTCTACCCCATGCACGAGGATCCGATGTTCTGGATTCACCTGAACGTGGACTATCCTTTCACCCTGACCGGCGTCCTCTATTTCCCGAAACTGAAGGACCGCATGTCCATCGAGAAGAACAAGATTCAGCTCTACTGCAACCAGATGTTCGTCACGGACCACGTGGACAACATCGTTCCGGACTTCCTCACCCTGCTGCACGGCGTGATTGACTCCCCGGACATCCCGCTGAACGTGTCCCGCAGCTATCTGCAGAGCGATGCCAACGTCAAGAAGATTTCCACCTATATCACCAAGAAGGTCGCGGACCGGCTGGAGGACATCTTCATGACCAAGCGCCAGGAATTCGAGGGGAAATGGGACAATCTCAAACTCTTCATCGAATACGGCATGCTGAGCGATGAAAAGTTCTGCGAGCGGGCCCTGAAATTCGCTCTCTTCAAGAACACGGACGGAAAATACTTCAGCTACGAGGAGTATCAGAAGGCCATCGAAACCGCCCAGCAGGACAAAGACAAGAAAACGGTCTACCTGTACGCGACGGATGCCGAAGCCCAGTATTCCTATATTGAAGCGGCCCGGAACAAGGGTTATGATGTCCTGCTGATGGATTGCGAACTGGATGCCCACTTCGTAAACCTGCTGGAACAGAAGCTCAAGGACGTTCGCTTCGCCCGCGTCGACTCCGACAGCATTGAGCGGCTGATTCCCAAAGAGGACCGCGTCAAACTGGAAATGACGGCAGCCGAACGCTTTGACCTGTCCGAGATTTTCAAGGCCGCTCTGCCGAAGGGCAGCGACTGGTATGTCGAAGGCGACAATCTCGGCGAGGAGGGAGATCCTGTCCTGATTACCCAGAGCGAGTTCATGCGGCGGTACCGGGAAATGAGCGCACTGGGCGGCGGGATGAATTTCTATGGCGAGATGCCCCCGTCCTATAACATTACGGTCAACATGGACAATCCTCTGATTGCCAAGGTTATCGCAGCAAAGAACACCCAGGTGAAGCCCATGGAGAGCGCGGGTGAAAAGCCCGAAGAACTCGGCAAAGATGCCACAGAAGAGCAGAAAACGGCCCACGATGCTGCCATGAAGGCCTACAATGAAAAGAAGGAAGCGGTGGAGAAGGCCCACAAAACCGACCTGGCCGCTTTCGCCGGAAAGAACGAAATCCTTCATCAGGTCATCGACCTGGCCCTGCTGGCCAACGGACTGCTCAAGGGCAAAGCCCTGAGCGACTTCATTGCCCGCAGCCGCAAAGTCGTTTCGGATGCGTATCTGAAATAGACGCTCCCGGCAAGGATGATGTTTAGAAGGGTGGTCCCAACGTTTGGGGCCACCCTTTTTGAAGACGTTTCGTCAGCTGCCGGGGACGAATACCTCATAATCCTCCCGCAGCAGGCAGTCTGCTAGCGGTTGCCGGAAAACGGTTTGGTGGGCGGCGCCCAAAAAGCCCGTTCCGCCGGATACGTTGGACACCAAAACAACCGGCTCGGAAAAGATGTCGTCGGTCACCCTTTGCCGGGTATTTAATGCCGCATAATACCAATACGTTTCCGGCGAAAGCGTTTGCACCTGCAAAACAACTGTGGAGTGCATTTTCCATTGCTGGTAGTATTGCGACGCAGCGTATTCATTCTCCCGTACTCCTGTGTATTGCTGAACAGAATAGGTAACTTTCAATTCCGGATTGTCGACGTTCCCACCGTCAATAATCACCCAATGCGGGACCGTACTCTTACCCGGCAGACCGAGTTCCCCGCCGAATGTGTCCGGCAAATCAAATGGGGTGGAATCAACCGGCAACGAGGATTCGTCAAGACGACAGCTACTCGGAACCGTTCCTTCGTAATAGACGGTCCCTGTCTTCCCCTCATAATGGCTGACCTCCAAGTCTGCATTCCGGAACAAGTAGTACGCATCTGTTGACCTATTCACATGTAGCACAAGATGATAGTCTCTGACTTGAAGATATGTTGTTCCCCGGTTAAAAACCGATGACGTATCCATGGCGGACAGGTGACACGCCGGAGGAATCATCGTACGTGCTTCCGCACTTCTCCCGGCATTGGCCACGCGCAGGAAGATTTCGTCGCCTTCCGTCAGTTCACACTGGAATGACAGTTGATCGACGCCGGATATCCCTTTCTCGTAGCATACGCTGACAGGCGTTCCATTTACAGAAACAGATACGGCCACTTCCCCGGTCAGGCTTTCCACTTTTCGAGCATACGAACGGCACACATAAACCGTATGATGCGGCTCGCCTGCGACCATTACACCGTAAAGGCAGAGATTCCAGCCATCATCCGACAAAGGAAGGGACCGTTGCGTCTGACATGAGACAAGCAGAATGAAGCAGAAAAAGATAGTGGTAATTTTAAAACGCATATGTATAGCTTGCAGAAGGAAGAACAGGGAAGATGGTTATGATATGCAACACCGGATTGGCCTCAAGATTCGGCCTTTCCAGGTAATAAAGGTCCGGATTCATCGCATTATACAGATTGTAAACGCCGATGCGCCATATACTTTTACCATGTTTACGGTGTTGGATGGTAAACGTGGCATTCAAACTTAATTGATGACTCGGCGGTAAGCGGCAGCCGTTACGGTGCGTTGCCAGGACATCAAGGCGATAGGGCTCTGAAGTGGGTGATGCCACGACGGATACTTGATTTCCAAGAGAAACCATCGGCCCGCTCTGAAACATCCAGGCTGCATCCAATCGAATCCCCTCTCGTATGACCCAATTTAGATTGGCGGAGATAGAATGCCTCCGGTCAAATCGGTCCGGATACCAACCCGAATCCGGCGCATAACGTTCCGCCTTGGCCAGCACATAGGACAGCCACCCTGTAACCGGACCTGACGCATATCGAATCATAAATTCCAGCCCACAAGACCTGCCGTCCTCCATGATAACCATGCGCTCCCAATTATTGGTACTGCCGATGAAGGAAACGCCATTGCGATATGACAATATATTTCGCCTGTATTTATAGTAGGCTTCAATCGTAAGCTGCAAATCCCAGGGGAAATCAAACGAGATACCACTTGACACCTGGTCGGCGACAACAGGCTTGATGCCGTTCGTCACAGGAACCCACATATCGGTAGGCAAGGATAGTGAAGATGCTCTGAGACAGTGGAGATGCTGAGTCGTTCTTGCATAGTCGATGCTCCAATGCAATGCGGAAGTACCTTTGTAATGAACAGAGATTCTCGGTTCCAAACTTTTATACATGCGGTCCGGAACGGTCAAGAATACAACGCGGAGACCGGAACGCAACGACCAGTCTGCAGTATTCCAGGTACCATCAGCAAACAAAGCCGCTGAAAAGACAGGTCTCCCGGAATTCCAAGCAGCCTGCACAGGTTCCGACAGCTGATGATTAAAACTGGCCGCTGTCATCGGTAACAGCATTTGAAAACCAGCCTCACAACCCGATTCCAAAACCAGGGACTGCCTGAGACGGTATCCCGCAAGAAAATTCGCATGGAAATCCATGACATGTGATGCAAACCGGGATTGGTATATTTCTGTGCTGTCCACGTATTCTCGATGGGAGAGAAAACGGGACTGGCAATCATATTGAGACCAAGAAAGTTGCGTTTCCGTGCGAAGACCTGTTGAAGACAAGTGGTTCCAGCGCAAAGCAAGCAGGTTATTTTTCCATTTAAGCCCGAAATCCTGGCGGCCGATATAACTTTTTCCCTTGTCCTGCGACACCTGTTCAGGACCCGAATAATAAAAATCATCGGCACCGGCATAAGCGGAAAGAGACACCCTGTCATGAGGTCCCCGCCAGGACAACTTGGCATTTACGTCATAAAAACCGTATGACAGCGGACAACGCACGGCTTTGAGGATAGGGGCTATCCACGTCGTATGGATACCGCGAATCCCGACTGAGTATAACAGTTTGTCTTTCAAGATGGGTCCATTGACTGATACGGCGTCATTCAAAATACCGAGGCGGAGAAAACCTCGCGTATGTGCAGCATCTCCGTCCTTGGTCCGTACGTCAACGACAGAAGAGACCCTCCCGCCATACCGCGCCGGAAATCCGCTTTTATACAACGACACCTGGCGGACAGATTCAGGAGCAAAGGCTGAAAAGAGTCCCAAAAGATGAGAAGTATTATACATCGGAACGCCGTCCATCAAAAACAAGTTTTCATCATATCCTCCACCCCGAACCAGAATATCGGCAGTTCCTGTAACAGTTCCTTGTACGCCCGGCAGGTATTGAACCGCTTTCAAGACATCACCTTCTCCCAAGACAGCCGGAAGTGATGCCAGGAGATTAGTATTCGCTGTTATCTGCCCCAATGATTCTTGAATTGGCAGACGGCTACCGTCAGCAAGAACGGTAGCCGCCGCCAATTCAAGATTCCGGCGTAAACGAACATGCAGAACGGTATCCTTAACTGCCGAAACGAGGAGCGTAGTATCCGCATATCCGATATAACCGAACACCAGCGGGTAGGTTCCCCGGTTAAGCAAAAGCGAATAATGGCCATGCTCATCAGTGATAACGCCGTCGTCACCGACTCGGACAGTAGCACCAATCAAAACCTCAGCATCGGTTTCATCGCTTACATACCCTTGAATGCGAATCCTGTTTTGTCCCAAAAGAGAAAACGCCGTACAAAAAAAAAGAAGCGAGCGCTTAGTCTTTTTCCAGATAGAAATGGCATGTCCCATAATACACCGCCTCGGTCAGATAATCATAAACCGGATAATTATCAATCACAGCATGGATTCCGTTTTCTGATTCTTCCGCAGACACACTTCTGATATCCTTGACAAACACATCTGTTACCGTTGCACCTTCCTCAATATCAAAGGTAAAATTTTCTACCGCCAAGCTACCATCCGACAATACTTTTGCAGTCATCGAAACAGAATGATAATCACCATAACCGATTTTCATCCCGCCAATCGGGCCCAAATCACTAATATCTTGAGAGAAAGCATGGAGGCTGAAAAAACCTTCATACTGCCCGCTCGCGTCCGGATTCGGAGAAAACCGAATCGTGGCAGCCTCTTCTGCGCTATAATTAATGACGGATACTAATTCTTTCGCAGCATCAGAATCTGCTGAACCATCATTATTCAAATCCACTTGGGGATAACCGTCAAGTTTGACTGACGCGATATGATATGTTCCTTGTAATTGATTTGCTTTCAGCCAAGATGTCCTGTTAACATTATCCTTTTGACAAGACAGGGCTAAGAAAGCCACCAACACCGGTAATACAGAAATAATACGTTTCATGATTATAATATTAATAGTTACTTCAAAAAGTCCGCAAATTTACTTCGTATTTTAATTTAATGAAAGTCAGAACCGGAGTATCTCTATACTTTTAGTCGACTCAGTTGGCATATTTGTCGATTACCGCGGAAGAAAGCTTCATGATACAGTCAAGTGCGGTAGCAGGCGAAGAAGGCAGACGTAAACCTGCTTTCAGAAGAGCGGTTCCGAACCGGCAGAAGCGCAGACCTTCCGAGAGAAATCTGTATGGTAAAACCACTGAAGTGAGGCAGGGTCCCGGCTCGGAGTACTCTGAAGAGTTCTGAAGCAAGGAATATAAAAAATTAAGCCGCCCGTTCAGACGGCTTAATTTTGTTCTATGTGTTCCGGAATTACTTCACGGTAACAACCACGCGGCGAGCCTCATAGTCACCGGCGATACCGCCGAGAACCTCAGTCTCAATGCGATCGGCAGCGACACCCTTCTTGACGAGGTAGTCCTTCACGGCGTTGGCACGCTGCTCGGAGAGCTGGGTGTTACGCTTGGCAGAACCCGTCTTGCTGTCAGCGGAACCGCTTACGAGCAGACCCTTGTCATCAGCGAGGTTAGCAACCACGTTGTCGCAGAAGAAGTCGAGGTGCAGTTTCTCACGGTCAGTGAGCTTAGCGGAACCCATATCGAAGAAGGCGTATGCAGGAGACTCAACATTGTTGGTGCCAACATAAACCGTGTCAGGAGCCTGGTTCTTGAGAGCCTCGATTTCATCCTTGAGAGCGGCATTCTCCTTCTCGAGCTCTTCGACGCGAGCCTTGAGGGCGTTGTACTGCTCGGTGGTGAAAGGCACAGGGATGACAACAGGGGTAACGCTGCTGTGACGGTCGAAGTTCGTACGGCCGAGGTTGAAAATCAAACCGAGCTTGGCGGCAGGGAGGAAGCCGATAGCGGCAATCCTACCACCTTCTTCAGGGTTGATGGCGAAGTTAGCAGAACGGTATACCGGGAGGGAGAGGTCGAGGTAGAGGTCGACGCGCTTACCCAGACGGAAGTCGTTGATGATACCGAAACCGGCGGCGAAGTCCATCTCGGTGTTCTTGAAGACGTCCTTCAGCACGAAGCCGTCAACTTTGTTCTGACCGACGACACCGGCCTGGAAGTAAGGGATCACATCCCAGAAGCGGGTCTCTTTGTAACCGCCCCATGCGTTGGAAACATTCCACATCACATCGAAGTGGAGATAACCCTGCCAGTACTGAGCGCCACCGTTATAAGCGGTCTTGCCTTCTTTCGGGAATACCTGGTTGCGGCCGATTTCGTCAACGAGACGGAGACCGACGCTAGGGGTCAGCCATTTACCAACCTGGATTTCACCGAGCCAGCCACCATAGAGGGCGCGAGGGTTGGTGAAAGGCAGCAGGGAGTTCTTGATACCGTAAGTGGTCTGAACGCCACCGCCGATACCGATGAACCAGTTGTCCCAGAAGTTGTTGGTCTCGTAAGGACCACGGACGACTTTACCGTTCTCGTCACGGTTGCCGTTCTCCTGAGCGAAAACGTTGCCGGAGAAGAGGAGGCCTGCTACTGCAAGCACACCGAAAAGTGTTTTGATTCCTTTCATAATATTGAATAAGTTGTTAAAAATTAATTTCTCTCAAACAGGTCGGCTTTGTCGCTTTCTCCTGTATCAAATGCAAAGTTAGTAAAAAAATGTCAGTACAAAAAGATTTCTGCAAGATTTTTGTTTATCTTTGCGCCGAAAAGGGGAAAAAACCTTTCATTTCGTAGAATTTTCAACACTGGAATGCACTTTAAACTCGAATCTTCCTATCAACCGGCTGGAGACCAGCCATCGGCCATCGAAGGCCTGTGCAAAGCCCTGCAGCAAGGCGATGAAGCGGTCACCCTGCTCGGCGTGACCGGCTCCGGCAAGACCTTCACGATGGCCAACGTCATCCAACAGCTGCAGCGGCCCGCCCTGATTCTCAGCCACAACAAAACCCTGGCCGCCCAGCTGTACGGGGAATTCAAAGCCTTCTTCCCCCACAACGCGGTCGAATATTTCGTATCCTATTACGACTACTACCAGCCGGAAGCCTACATTCCTACGACGGACACGTATATCGAAAAAGACCTCAGCATCAACGAACAGATAGACAAACTGCGTCTGAGCGCCGCCTCGGCCCTGATGTCCGGAAGGAGGGACGTCATCGTCATCTCCAGCGTATCCTGCCTCTACGGCATCGGCAACCCGGAGGATTTCCACAACCAGACCGTCGTCGTGCGGAAAGGCGAACAGCGGAGCCTGACCCGTCTGCTCTATCATCTGGTGGACGCCTTGTACAGCCGGACGGAAACCGATTTCAAACGCGGAACCTTCCGCGTCCGGGGTGACACGGTAGACGTGTTCCTGGGCGGAGCAGACGAAGCGGTCCGCATCGAATTCTTCGGGGACGAAGTGGACGCCATCAGCCTGATAGACCCCGTGACCGGGGCCCGGCTGGAAAGCCTGAGCGAAGTGCCCATCTATCCGGCGAACAATTTCGTCACCACCAAAGAGCGCAGCATCCAGGCCGTCAGCCTGATTCAGAACGACCTCATGCGGCAGACGGAGTATTTCGAAGAAATCGGGAAACACCTGGAAGCCAAACGGTTGAAACAGCGTGTGGAATATGATTTGGAGATGATCAAGGAAATGGGATATTGCCCCGGAATCGAGAACTATTCCCGCTATCTGGACGGACGCAGCGCCGGACAGCGCCCCTTCTGCCTGATAGACTACTTCCCGAAGGACTTCATCACGTTCATTGACGAAAGCCATGTCACCCTCCCCCAGATCCGGGCCATGTACGGCGGCGACCATTCCCGCAAGTCCGTCCTGATCGAATACGGCTTCCGCCTGCCCGCCGCCGCCGACAACCGTCCGCTGACCTTCGACGAGTTTGAAAGCATCACCGGACAGACTGTCTACGTCAGCGCCACGCCGGCCGAGTACGAACTGGAAAAATCCGGCGGCCAGGTGGTCGAACAGGTGGTCCGCCCGACCGGACTGCTGGACCCGCCCATCGAGGTGCGTCCCATCAAGAACCAGGTCGACGACCTGGTGGAAGAAATCCGCAAACGGGCGGAAGCGGACGAACGCGTACTGGTGACGACCCTGACCAAACGGATGGCCGAAGAGCTGAACAGCTATTTCGAACGCATCGGCATCCGTACCCGCTTTATCCACTCCGACATCGACACTACCGAGCGGGTGGAAATCATCGAAGACTTCAAGAACGGCCTGTTCGACGTCCTGGTGGGCGTGAACCTGCTGCGGGAAGGCCTGGATATCCCGACCGTCTCGCTGGTGGCCATCCTGGATGCCGACAAAGAAGGATTCCTGCGCAGCGGACGGGCCCTCACCCAGACGGCCGGACGCGCCGCACGAAATGTCAACGGCCTGGTCATCATGTATGCGGACACGATTACCCAGTCCATGCAGGAGACCATTTACGAAACCGACCGGCGCAGAAAGAAACAGCTGGAATACAATCAGTTGCACGGGATTACGCCCAAGCAGATAGAGGTCCGGCACAACACCCTGATTGCCCAGTTGGGCGGGCATTTCAGCGCCGCCAATTCCTACGACGAGCCCACCTATATCCCCGATGCTTCCAGCCTGGGCAAGGGCAAGATTTCCGTGGGGCTGGGCGTGGACTCCAAACGGGACAGCAACTCCGCCTATGTGGACGGATACCTGGCCGCCGACCTGGCCGCCGTGCTCCAGGACCCCGTCATCCGTTCCATGTCCCGCGAACAGGTGGAAAAGAGCGTGGAGGAAGCCCGCCGCAAGATGCAGAAAGCGGCCGCGGATCTGGACTTCACCGCAGCCGCCCGTTATCGCGACGAAATGTGGGCCCTTCAGCAGTACCTCAAGGTCTGGAAGTCATAGCCGGGTCACCTTCTGCACATGCTTGAGATGCCGGAGCTGGGACGTCACCTTGTCCAGCTCCAGGTTGGAGGCTACCGACACTTTCATCTGTATCTCATACGTCCCGTTCCGCTGGTTCTCCGAAACATGGAATTCGCGCAGGGACGACTTGAAGGTATTCACGACATCGACCACCTGGTTCAGCACGGCCGGTTCCATGGCCGCAACCACCCGCAGGGATACCTGGAAGGAACCGGATGAGGGACTGTCCGCCCAGCGGACCTTCTGAATCCGGTAGGGGTACAACTCCAGCAGGCGGGCCGCATTGGGACAGGTAATCCGGTGAATCTTGATGCCGGCGTCACGGGTGACGAAGCCGAAGACATCATCGCCGAAAACCGGATTGCAGCACCGGGCCATCTTGTAATCCAGGCCTTTGAGATTGCGTGCGTTAATTACCAGAATATCATCCGTCCCGCCCTGGGCGTTGACATCCCAGCTCCGGCGCGACTCGGCTTCCGCCGCAGCCCGTGCCGCCGCCTCCGCCACCTGCGCGTCATGTTCCAGAATCAGGGTCTTGATCTCATTGACGTCCAGCGTCCCCTCCCCGATGGCGGCAAAAAAGGCATGGATGGTGGAATAATGGTGCTTTTTCATGTATTCCGTCACCATCTCGTCGGGCAGTTCCAGCTTCCAGTTCTTCAGACGGCGTTCCAGCAGTTCCTTGCCTTCGGCGGCCTTTTTGTATTCGGCCTCATGCAGGGCCTGCCGAATCTTGTTGCGGGCTTTGGACGAAACCACGTAATTGACCCAGTCCGGATTCGGCTTCTGGTTCTTCGACGACATGATTTCCACCACGTCGCCGGTCTTCAGTTTCTCCTTGATGGACACGGCCTTCCCGCCAATCATGGCCCCGGTACAGCGCATGCCCAGCCCGGAATGAATCTGGAAGGCGAAATCCAGCACGGAGGCTCCGACAGGCAGAATCCGCAGCTCACCGGAAGGGGTGAACACGAAGATTTCCCGGGACGGCGGCTGCGGCAGTTCCTCCGGGCTGTCCGTATCCGGGTGCTCCAGGGCATAGCGTACCGCCGTCAACCACTTGGCCATGCTCTCTTCGCGGCGGATGCCCTTGTAGGACCAATGGGAAGCGAAGCCGTTTTCGGCGATTTCATCCATCCGACGGGTCCGGATTTGCACCTCCAGATAACTGTTGTCCTTGTTCTTGACCGTGATATGCAGGGATTCGTAACCGTTCGTCTTCGGATTGGTAATCCAGTCGCGCAGACGGGCGGTATCCGGTTCATATTCTTCGGTCACGAAAGAATACACCTTCCAGCACTGTTCCTTTTCCACCTTCCGGTCCTCGGGGCAATCGATGATGAAACGTATCGCGAAGACATCGTACACACCCTCGAAGGGAACCTTCTGCTTCTGCATTTTGGCCCAGATGGAGTAGGCTGCCTTCGTCCGGATTTTCAGTTTGTACCGGATGCCGGCATCGGAGAGCTTTTTCTTCAGCGGTTCGATAAACTCCTGCATCAGCTTCTCCCGGTCCTTCTCGGTCGCCTTCAACTTATTGGTAATCAAACGATACTGCTCCGGCTCCGCATAGCTCAGATAAATATCCTCCATCTCCCGCTTCATGTTGTACAGGCCCAGCTGGTGGGCCAGCGGAATATAGAGCATCAGCGTTTCCAGCACCTTGCGTTCCCGGGAGGTTTTCGGGAAAATGTCCAGCCGGCGCATCACCTCCAGCCGGTCGGCCAGTTTGAGCACCGTCACCCGGGGGTCCCGTGAGTACTGGATAATCAGCTTCTTGTAGTTTTCGGCTTCCAGCCGGGTATCCTTCGGCTTGATGGTGGAAATCAGGTTCAGCCCTTCCACCATCACATAAACGCTCTCCTCCAGTTTGAGGGAGCGGATGTCCAGGTCCTTGTTGTTCCGAGTGGCTTCATGCAGGAAGACGGCCGCCACACATTCCGGCGGCAGGCCGATTTCGTCCGAGACAATCCGGGCCACGGCTTCGGCATGCGTGATGAAGGGAGCCCCGTCGTAACGGGTCTGTCCGGCCAGGGCCTGCCCGGCCACGGCGTAAGCCTTCCGGATGGTCTCTCTTCCTTCCGGAGAATAGTTCGGGAAGAGTTCGTCAATCCTGTCCATATCGTGTACTATTTGTTTTGGTTCTTCAGCCGTACCGTCAGGGCACGCTGGAATTCACGGGCGTTGGCCAGGTGCTCCGAATAGGAACGCGCAAAGCGGTGGCTGCCGTTGAAATCCGGGCTCGCGCAGAAATACAGATACTGGTGGATGGCCGGGTTCAGCACGGCATTCAGGCAGGCCTTGGTCGGCACCTGGATAGGGGCCGGGGGAAGGCCCGCATAGCGATACGTGTTGAACGGAGAATCCACCTGGGTATGTTTGCGCAAAATGCGGTTGGGCTCATAGTCGAAGCAGAAGGCCACGGTCGGGTCGGCCTGCAGCAGCATGCCGCTGCGCAGCCGGTTCAGATAGACGCCGGCGATGGTCGGCATTTCCGGCTCATAATTGGTCTCCCCTTTCACGATGGATGCCAGGACGGAGACTTCCATCTGCGAGAGGCCCTGGGCGGCCGCTTTCCGGCGGTTTTCTTCAGTCCAGAAGGCATCGTAAGCCTTTTTCTGCCGCTCCAGAATCGTCCGTACATCGTCGGTCCAATACATCTCGTACGTATCCGGGATAATCAAGGCGAAGACATCCTCGCGCCGGAAGCCCAACTCGGCCAACAGGGCGGAATCCTGCAAGGCGGACACGACGCTCAGGGAATCCACCATCATCTGGGACGCGATTTTACGGGCGATGGCCCCGTCGCTGCGCATGGCCCCGGACAGGACCAGCCGCACCGGCGTCTGCCACCCCAGGGACAGCATACGGGACACGTAGATGCTGGGATTGGACGGGTCCACCGTATAATGGCCGGGCTTGACGGATGTCACCTCGGCGAAGGCGCGGCGCACGCTGGCCGGACGCCGGGCCTCGCAGACCCGGATGACCCGTGCGACCACCGAATCCACCGGGGTGTCGGGATAGATATACAGCTCGGCCGTCGTCCCGAAATTGGGGACTTTCCGGTCATAATACAGCTGCCAGGCCTTGACGCCGAAAAAGGCGGCCGCGGCCAGCAGCACGAGGGCGGATATGATGAGGAGGGTACGTTTCATTTCTTCCGGAATATTTTGCGGATCAGGGGGTCGTCCCGCATCACGACGGTATCCCCTTCGCGAAGCTGGTGATCCGCCTCAAAACCATTGAGTTTGCGCAGGGTGGACAGCCGGATGCCGAAGCGCTGCGAAATCTCCCACAGGCTCTCCCCGTCATGGTCCACGATGTATTTTTCCAGGCCGCGGGCCGCCTGTTTTTTCTTGCGCTGCAGGTAAACGATGTCGCCCGGACGGATTTCCTGGCCGGGTTCCAGGTCATTAAAGCGCATCAGCTCTTTGTCGAAGAGCTTGTACTGGTCGGCAATCGACGAAAGCGTCTGGCCCGGAACCGCCCGGATGGTGGGAACGCCGTTGCGCGAATACATCTCGGTCTTGAGCTGGACCCGGAACTGCTCCCGGACATTCTCCCGGGATATTTTCTTCGGCTCCTCCACGGCAAGCGGCGGCGGGGCTATCTCGGTCCGCGTGTCATCGATATACCGGGAAGTCTTGGTTTTCTTGCGTTTACGGGTCTTGTCTTTCTTCGTCGCCTTTCCGGGTTTCGCCGACGGCGAGGCCTGCGCCACCTGTTCGCGCTGCTCCTGCTGTTCGGCCTGGACCACCGTCATCTTGTCATATTCAAAGAGCCGGTAATCCTCGATATATTTGATCAACTTCTGCGGATAAGCCGGGTCGGTGGCATAGCCGGCTTTCTTCAGGCCATAAGACCAGGCCTTGTAATCCGTTGTCGGATAATCGAACAGGAATTTATAACGGTCGCGGTAGCGGAGGAAATCGGAATGGTCCATAAAGGACTGCGCCGCGTCGTCATAGACCCGGAAGCACTCCCCTTTCTTGTCGTCGTCCACGAACATGCGACGCCCTTTCCAGTCATGGCACTTGATGCCGAAATGGTTGTTGCCGTCCTTGGCCAGGGAAGAGAGGCCGTAGCGGGATTCCAGCAGTCCCTGGGCCAGGGTGATGCTGGCCGGCACGCCGGTACGGTACATTTCGCTGACCGCCAGGGTGGCATACTGCTGGATATACTGCTGCTGCGGGGTCAAGGGGGAAGCCGCCGACAGGAGGACAGACGGCAGGAGGAAAAGCAAAAGGTTCCGTATCTTCATCGCTACTTTGTTTTCAGGACAAAGTGCAAGTTACGGAATTATTGGCATTTTTCCAAAGGAAGATCGAAGACATCGCCGTCTTGTGCGGCAAAGGTGCGGGGGAAAAGGGTCCGTGCCTCGGCCTCGTAAGCGGCCGTATCCTGGCAGCGGGAGGAATAGTGACCAATGACCAGCTGTCCGGCACCGGCCTGCAGGGCGCAGCGGGCGGCATCCAGGGTGGTGGAATGGTGACGCTGGACGGCCTGGTCCGCGAGGTCGGCCAGGTAGGTGGCCTCATGGTACAGCAGGTCGGTCCCTTTGACCCACTCCGCCAACTCCGGGAAGGGAGCCGTGTCGCTGACATAGGCGTAGCTGCGGGGCTTCCAGGGACGGTAGGTCACGTCTTGGGCCCGAATCAGGAGGTCCCGTTCCGTCCCCGAATGACGGATGAAACCGTTCAGGAAGGTGGCGCCTTCATCCGGCCCGGCCGGGCGCAGGACATCCTGTCCCTGCTTGAGCGTTCCGATTTCGGTCCGGGTAAAGCCGTACCGGGCCAGCGCATCCTTGTCAATATTGCGCTCGGGTTCTTTTTCGCGGAAAAGATAGCCGTAGGTCTCCAGTTTGTGGTTCAGCGGGAAGGCCAGGATTTCCAACGCCTTCGTATCATAAATGACGGCCGGCGCATCCGTCTTGACCGGGACATGCCGCACTTCGAAGGCGATGCCCTCTCCGTAATACGACAGGAAAAAGCGAAGAATCGGCGCGAAATGGGCCGGCGCGTAAATATTCAGCGGCGCCGTCCGGCCCATCATACCCAAGGTCGACAGCAGCCCGAACAGGCCGAAAACATGGTCGCCGTGTATATGGGAAATAAAGATGGAGTCCAGCTTCATGATGGACACGCCGTAGCGCTTCATCTGCTGCTGAACTCCTTCACCGCAGTCAATTAAAAAGGAGCGCGTATGCACTGAAAGTGAATGCGCGCTCGGAAATCTTCCGGGCACGGGCATGGCCGAAGCCGTGCCCAATACCCGTAGTGTAAAATTACTCACCCTTCTCGAGTTTGTCCTTGAGGGCAGCCAGCTCGGAGATGTCACCGAGGGTGGTCTTCTCGATATTGGAGTTGATCTTCTTGACAGCCTTCTTGGTGTTGTCGGACTCGGCGACAGCCTTCGCTTCCTTCACCTCGGCGTAGGTCTTGGTGTGGGAAAGGAGGATGCGACGGGTGCTCCGGCGGAGTTCCACAACCTTGAACGGGAGGGTCTCGCCGACCAGGGCGGTCTTGCCGTCTTCCTTGACGAGGTCACGGTTGAAGCAGAAGCCTTCCGCACCGCCTTCGAGGGTGATGTTGGCACCCTTGTCGGTCGTGGAAGCTACCGTACCTTCAACGACGGAACCGGCAGGGAACTTGGCCTCGAGCTCGTCCCAAGGGTTCGGGAGCAGCTGCTTGTGACCCAGGCTGAGCTTGTGGTTCTGCTCATCGAAGTCGAGGATGACCACCTCGATCTTGTCACCGGCCTGGACCATCTCGGAAGGATGTTTGATCTTGTCCCAGGACAGGTCGCTGATGTGAATCAGGCCTTCGATGCCGTCTTCCAGTTCAGCGAAGACGCCGAAGTTGGTGATATTGCGGACGGAAGCGGTATGCTTGCTGCCGACGGGGTATTTCTCGCGGATGTTCTCCCAAGGGTTGGGGACCAACTGCTTCAGACCGAGGGACATCTTGCGGGCCTCGCGGTCGAGGGACAGAATCTGGGCCTCCACTTCGTCACCGACCTTCAGGAAATCCTGGGCGATGCGGAGTCTCGGGCTCCAGTTCATTTCGGAAACATGAATCAGGCCTTCCACGCCGGGCTTGATTTCGATGAAGGCGCCGTAGTCAGCGATGAGGACAACCTTGCCGGTCACCTTGTCACCCACCTTCAGATTCGGGTCGAGGCTCTCCCACGGGTGCGGGGTGAGCTGCTTCAGACCGAGGGCGATGCGCTTCTGCTGCTCGTTGAAGTCGAGCACGACCACCTTAATCTTGTCATAGAGCTTGACGACCTCTTCGGGGTTGTTGATACGGCCCCAGCTCAGGTCGGTAATGTGGATGAGACCGTCTACGCCGCCGAGGTCCACGAACACACCGTAGTTGGTGAT
>CADBPR010000064.1 GCA_902796555.1 uncultured Bacteroidia bacterium | reverse complement strand
GTGCTTCGGATACTGGACCGGTCCGTGACCGGTGCAGAGTTTCTGGCCCAGTTTCACGGCGCCGGCCGGGCAGTATTCCACGCAGCGGCCGCAGGCGACGCAGTTCTTCGGGTCCACTTCGGCCACATAGGCGCTCCGGGACATGTTCGGGGTATTGAACAGCTGGGACGTGCGTAAGGCGTTGCAAATCTTGACGTTGCAGTTGCAGATGGCGAAAATCTTGCCATCCCCGTCGATGTTGGTAATCTGGTGGACGAAACCGTGGTCTTCCGCCTTTTTCAGGATGGCCATGCACTCGTCGTACGTGATATAATGGCCGCGGTTCGTCTCGACCAGGTATTCGGCCATGTCGCCCACGCCGATGCACCAGTCATGGTAATCGTCGGCGCAGCCTTCGTCCAGCTGCTTGCGGCCGATACGGCAGGAACAGATGCCCACTGCCAGGTGGCCCTCATAGCGTTTGAGCCAATAGGAGATATGTTCGATGTCGATGGACTGGTTCTCCATGGAAATGGCTTTTTCCACCGGGATGACGTGCATGCCGATACCGGAACCGCCCATGGGCACCATCGGGGTGATTTTCTCCAGGGGGAGGAAGGTCATCCGCTCGAAGAACATGCCCAGTTCCGGGTGCTTCTTCATGAGCTCCTCGTTCATGTTGGTGTATTCGGCGCTGCCGGGCACGAACATCGGAACCCAGTAGATGCGGTCTTTGCGCTCGTAGGTGGTGCCGGGAATGGGACCGTCCTTGGTGTACTTGTCGCCGTAGTCGTATTCCATGACACCCATGCGGGCCATCAGGTCCAGCAGGTCGTCGAAGCCCTCCTCGGTGGAGGCGTAATGCTTCTTGCGGTTCATCTCATGGAGCTGGGCATACGTCCAGTGTTTGCGGACCTTGAACGGGCTGCCGGGCAGCATGTCCAGCATCAGGTCCAGGGCGGCTTCGCGGGTGATGGGGTCCATCTCATCCTCAAAGATGCAGGCCAGGCCCCAGTACTCCGGGGCTTCGGTGGTCATCTTGATTTTTCCGGGGATGCGGTCCGTGACATGGCGGACCAACTTGATGAGCTTGGGATTGGGGTTGCTATCTCCAAAATGCTTGGGGATAAACTTTTTAGACATCTCAGGCATATATGCGATACTTTTATTGTTGTTTCCACTCGTTTACCTGGTCCAGCAGCCACTGGGCGAAGACGTCCACGCCTTCGCCGGTTTTGGCACAGATGGGGATGACACGGGCCCGGGGATTGCGCATGTGTACGTATTCCCGGCACTTGTCCAGGTCGAAATCGAAATAGGGGAGGACGTCGATTTTGTTGATGACCACCACGTCGCAGACGGAGAACATCAGCGGATATTTCAACGGTTTGTCGTGGCCCTCCGGCACGGACAGAATCATGGCGTTGCGTACGGCGCCGGTATCGAATTCGGCCGGACAGACCAGGTTGCCCACATTTTCCAGGATGACCAGGTCGAGCCCGTCGATATCCACGCCTGCGAGGCCCTGCCGGGTCATTTCCGCATCCAGGTGGCACATGCCGCCGGTATGCAGCTGGATGGACGGGACGCCGGTGGCTTCCCGGATTTTGACCGCATCGACATCGCTGTCGATATCGGCCTCCATGACGGCGATGCGGAGTTTGTCCTTCAGCAGGTTGAGGGTCCGGATGAGGGTGGTGGTTTTGCCGCTGCCGGGGGAAGACATGAGGTTCAACAGATATACGCCTTTGCTTTTCAGTTCCTTACGCAAGGCGTCGGCGTCTTTGCTGTTGTCTTCGAAGACGCTTTTCTTGATTTCGATAACTTTGACTTCGTCCATGCAGAGTCGGTTCAGTAGTGTTATTATGTGTGTTTTCTTAAAGTTCCGCAAGTTACACATTATCGGTGAGACTGCAAAATTTTTCTTAAACGTTACAGATTTTGGGGATTCGGAAATAAGCCGTAATTTTGCAGTCCGAAAGGATAAAAAACGTTATGAAAGGAATACCCGGTACCATTACCGAAGAAGGTAAATATGTTGAACAGCAGGTGATTCCCTGCTATATGACAGACGGCGGCAAGCAGCTCAAGCCCGCCTCCTTCATGGATATCGCCCAGGAAATGGGTTTCCGCGCCGCGACGGCCATGCATTTCGGATACGACGAACTGATGGCCGAAGGCAAGGCCTGGATTCTGTCCCGGATGCATTTCCGTTATGTCCGCATGCCTTTCTGGCGGGAGGAAATCACGGTGTCCACCTGGAACCGCGGCCCGCACGGCCCCTTCTATTTCAGGGACTTCCGGCTGGAAGGGGAGCAGGGTCTGGTCCTTGCGACCAGCGCCTGGCTGATTCTGGACCTGAAGGAGCGGCGGCTCTGCCGCGAAGCCCGTTGCCTGCAGGGCATTCCGCCGCAGTACCAGTGCGACGAAGCGGTCCTGGACGAACCGGCTCCGAAGGTGGCGTTCCCCCGGGACCTGCCGGCCGAAGAAGTCGCCACCCATACCGTGGGCTATGCCGACGTGGATATGCTGGGGCATACCAACAATGCCCGGTACATGGTCTGGGCCACGGAGTGCATCGGTTTCGAGCAGGCCGAGAAAGGCTCGCCGAAAGACGTCTATATCCAGTTCAACCATGAGGCCAAACCCGGTGACAGCGTCACCATTTTCCGGGCCCGCCGGGAGAATGAATATTATATTGAAGGCCGTGTCGGGGAAACATCCTCCTTTGCGGCCAAAATCGTTTATTGATTATGAGTGATTTGTTTACGGGAACCGGCATCGCCCATTCCATCCTGTTGTTCGCCTTTGTGATCGGCACAGGCCTGCTGCTGGGCAAGTTCAAGTTCAAAGGCGTGTCAATCGGCTCCACGTGGATTCTGTTCGTGAGCATCCTGATGAGCCACCTGGGCATTCTGGCCGACCCGACCGTGCTGGCCTTCATGAAGGATTTCGGTCTGATTCTCTTCGTGTTCTCCATCGGTCTGCAGGTGGGCCCCGGTTTCTTCCATTCCTTTAAAAGCGGCGGCGTGGTGATGAACCTGCTGGCGGTCGGCATGGTCCTGCTGGCCGTGCTGACGACGTGGATGATCCATCTGGTGTCGGGCGAAAGCCTCCAGACCATGACCGGCGTGATGTCCGGCGCCGTGACCAATACCCCGGGCCTGGGTGCTGCGCAGCATACCCTGTCCGATGCGCTGGTGGCAGGCGGGATGGCGGCCGACGAGGCTTCCGCCCGGTCTTCTTCGCTGGCTTCGGCCTATGCCGTGGCCTATCCGCTCGGCGTGCTGGGCGTACTGTTTCTGATTATCGCTTTCAAGGGAATCTTCAAGATTGACCTGGACCGTGAAAAGAAGGCGCTGGAAGTGGCTTCCAACAGCGGTGAATCCGCCCGGCGGATGCACTGTGAGGTGCGCAACCCGGCCATTTTCGGTAAAACCATCGGAGAGGCCCTCTGCGGTGCGGACAAAAATATCGTCATTTCGCGGATTCTGCGTGACGGCGTCATTTCCATCCCCAGCGCGGAAACCCATCTCCAGGAAGGGGATAAAATCCTGATTGTCACCTCTGAAAAAGAAGTGGAAAAGGTCCGGATTATCTTCGGAGAAGAGATTCCGATGCATGTGCAGGACTGGCAGAAGATGGACAAGCACCTGGTGACCCGCCGGTTGACGGTCACCAAACCCTCCATTACGGGCAAGAGCCTCCGGCAGCTGGATATCCGGGCAGCTTACGGCGTATCCGTGACCCGCGTGCTGCGTTCCGGCGTGGAACTGGTGGCCCGTCCCGACCTGCTGCTGCAAGTGGGTGACGACATTACGGTCGTGGGTGCCGAGACACAGATTGCGCAGGTGGCCGGCCTGGTCGGCAACCAGACCCAGAACCTCTTGAAACCCAATCTGGTACCGATTTTCTTCGGCATTGTCCTGGGTGTGATTTTCGGCTCCCTGCCGATTCGTTTCCCGGGCATTCCCCAGCCTGTCAAACTCGGCCTTGCCGGTGGTCCGCTGATTGTCGCCATCCTGCTGGGCTATTTCGGCCCGAAGTGGAAAATCACGACCTATACCACCCAGAGCGCCAATATGATGATCCGTGAAATCGGCATTTCCTTCTTTATGGCGGCCGTGGGTCTGGGCGCGGGACAGAATTTCGTCAGTTCCATCGTCGGCGGCGGTTACTGGTGGATTCTGTACGGCGCGCTGATTACCCTGATTCCGGTTGCCGTGACGATGCTGGTCGCCCGTCTGGTGTGCAAGCTCAATTTCTACCAGATCTGCGGTCTGGTATCCGGCGGTACGACGGATCCGGCCGTCCTGGCTTTCGCACAGGGTGCTTACGGGACGGATTATACCTCCGTCAATTACGCCACCGTCTATCCTCTGACGATGTTTATGCGCGTGCTGGTCGCCCAGCTGCTGATTTTGTTTACGCTCTGATGGAACTGCTCTACCCACCCTATCCGGTTCCTTTCCTGCCCAAGCCGAGTTATGCGCATCCCGGTGATTCTCTGCCCGTACGGGAGGAAATGCTGCCGGTGGTAGAGCCCAGCGGGGAGGTCATCGGCATGACGCCCCGTTCCTGTGCGCATGGCGGCTTCCGCTTTCTGCATCCCACCGTGACCCTGTATGTGCTCCGGCGGGACAGCAGTCTGTACCTGCAGCGGCGTTCCGCCCGCAAACGGCTTTATCCCGGCTGCTGGGACGCTTCCGTCGGCGGACATGTGGGCTATGGCGAGCACATCCTGGATGCCTTGTACCGGGAGGCGGAGGAGGAAATCGGGCTGTGCCAGTTCCATCCCATCGCCATCAAAACCTATGTCTATACCTGTCGCCGGGAACGGGAACTGGTCAGTGTTTTCGCCTGTGTCGGCGACTTTTCCTTGCGGCCGAATCCGGTCGAAATCGCCGAAGCACGCTGGTGGGATATCAAAGAAATCGAAGATAATTTGGGAAAGTCTGTTTTTACTCCTAACTTTGAGCAGGAGTTTGCGGGCATCAAAGATGCCTTGCTGGCTCTGTTGTAAAAGCCTGGTGTATGACTGTTCCCTTTGTTGACGGGCGTTCCCTGTGCCGGACGTCCGACCTGAAAAAGGCCGCCGAGACCCTTGGCGGCGACTTTGTCATGCTGGTGAACGACGGAAAAACGTGCCGGATCGAGCCGGCGCAGCTGGACCGGATGTGTGCCGCGCTGGCCGCTTCCGGGGCCGATATGGCCTATTCCGACCACTATGACAGCGACGACGGCCGCCTGACCCCGCATCCGGTCATTGACTGCCAGGCGGGAGCCTTGCGGGACGATTTCGATTTCGGTCCCCTGTGGCTGCTGCGGACCGCCGCCCTGCGCCGCGCCGTCGCCGCTATGACGGAAGAATACCGTTGGGGCGCCCTGTACGACCTGCGGTTGCGCATGGGACAGCCCCTCCATATTCCGGAGTTCCTGTATACCGCGTCGGTTTCAGACCGGCGGACTTCCGGGGAGAAACAGTTCGACTATGTCAACCCCCGCAGCCGGGAGGTGCAGCTGGAAATGGAGCAGATTTGCACGGCCTACCTGCGCCGGATTGGTGCCTTGCTGACCGAGCCCTTCAAACCAGTTCCGCTGTCGGACGAGGTTTTCCCGGTCGAAGCGACCGTCGTCATACCGGTGCTCAACCGGGTGTCCACCATCGGGGATGCCGTGCGCAGCGCCTTGTCGCAGGAAACCGACTTCGCCTTCAACGTGCTGGTGGTGGACAACCATTCCACGGACGGGACTTCCGCCTTGCTGGACGCCATCCCGGACCCGCGTCTGATACACCGGATTCCCCGGCGGACCGACCTGGGCATCGGGGGCTGCTGGAACGAGGCGGTAAACGACCCCTGCTGCGGCCGTTATGCCGTCCAGCTGGACAGCGACGACCTGTATTCCGGTCCGGATACGCTCCAGAAGATTGTGGACTGCTTCCGCCGGGAGGGCTCCGCGATGGTCATCGGCGCGTATCAGATGACGGATTTCGACCTCCGGCCCATTCCGCCCGGCGTCATCGACCACCGGGAGTGGACCGATGCCAACGGTCGTAACAATGTCCTGCGTGTCAATGGCTTGGGCGCTCCGCGGGCTTTCTATGTCCCGCTGTTGCGGACCATCGGATTCCCGAATGTGAGCTACGGCGAGGACTATGCCGTGGGAATCCGGATCTGCCGGGAATACCGAATTAGCCGTATCTGGGAACCCATCTATTGCTGCCGCCGCTGGGAAGGTAATTCGGACGCGGCGCTGAGCATCGAGAAACAGAATGCCAACAATGCCTATAAGGACAGTCTCCGCACGGCGGAGCTGCAGGCCAGACGCCGGGGAGCATGAATCAGGAAATCGCCAAATTCGTCAGTGACCAGCTGTCTGTCTGGCCCGATGCCGCCGCCCGTTTCCGGGCGCTGAAAGCGGCCAGGACCCGGGAGTTGACGGTGAACGGACTGCGGGTCCGGCTGCAGCACAACCCCCAGCGGATTCATTCTTCTGCCGCGCGGGTGGACAGCGCTTCTATCCGGGCCCGCAAGTGTTTCCTCTGTGCCGAGAACCGGCCGCCCCAGCAGCGCGTGCTGCGTTTCGAGGGCCGTAAAGGCCGGACGTACCATATCCTGGTCAACCCCTATCCCATTTTCCCTTTCCACCTGACGATTGTCCGGGACCGGCACGTGGACCAGTCCATCTGGCATCAGTATGTGGACATGATGGACCTGGCGCGCCGCTACAGCGGTGTGACGGTATTTTACAACGGACCGCGTTGCGGAGCCTCCGCGCCGGACCACCTGCATTTCCAGGCCTGCCCCCACGGGCTGATGCCGATGGAACGGGAGGCCGACCGCCTGCTCGGGCGCATCGCCGCCGGCAGTCCGGGCCCGGGGGTTCCGATAGGAGACGAAACGGTGACCGTGCCGGCCGACATGGCCGCGGACGTGGATTATATCTGCTCTGTTCAGGAAGCGCAACTTTTTCATTATAAACATTTTACACGCGGCGTTTTCCTGCTGCGGGCCCGTACGTCCAAATCCATGGCCAAGCTCTTTTACCGGCTGCTGGATTCGGCGCCGGTACCGGAAGGGGAGAAGGAGCCGATGTTCAACCTGTTGACCTGGTACCACACCCCCGGGATGCCGGAGGATGAAGCCGGCAACGACCACGGCATCTCCGACGGCGAATACCGGGCCGTGGTGTTTTTCCGGGGCGCCCACCGTTCCCACCATTATACGGCGGAGGGGCCCGACCATCTGACGATGAGCCCCGGCAGCGCCGACATGGCCGGCCTGTTCATTGTCCCCCAAGAGGAGGATTTTGCCAAGCTGGATGCGCGCCTGCTGGCCGAAATGTTGTCGGAAGTATCTGTGTCAGAAAGTGTTGAGGCGGATATTCTGTGGCGTCTGACCCGTACCCAGCCGACCCTCCAGGTGGGCATTATGGCCGGCGACGCCATCGCCTTTGAAATCATCTCCGACGGCGCCGGTCCGCAGCGGGTGTCTTACCGTGAGGGGAAAATCGACTACAACGGCGCCCTGTATGACGAACTGTTTTTCGAGGCCCGGACCATGGACACGGTATTCGCGGAGCCTACCTTCATCCTGTACGACATTCCCATCGGCATCGGTTTCCATTGGGAGCGGAAAGTGACCCGGCGTTTCGCCGGTTCCCTGAAATTTATCGTGGCCGACCGGCAGGTGGTCGCCGTGAACCAGGTCGGCGTTGAAGATTACCTGCTCAGCGTGATTTCCTCCGAGATGGCCCCTTCCGCCAGCCTGGAATTCCTGAAGGCCCATGCCGTCATTTCCCGTTCCTGGGTCATGTCGCAGCTGGCCCGCCGCAAGGCTCGGAAGGAGCAGCGTCAGCCGTTTTTTGCGGATATGACCAACCTGTCCGCCGTCCTGACCGAACTGGATACCCGGCTGCATCCTGCGCCGACGGCCGATTCCGGGGAAGAGACCCGTATCGAACGCTGGTTCGACCACGAAGACCACAAAGCCTTCGACGTGTGCGCCGATGACCATTGCCAGCGTTATCAGGGACTGACGCAGGCGGTGGGCGACCGGGTGCGGAAGGCCGTAGACAGCACCTGGGGAGAGGTACTGACCTGGGAAGGGGCCATTTGTGACGCCCGCTTCTCAAAATGTTGCGGCGGCCGGACGGAACTGTTCAGTTCCTGCTGGGAGGACCGCGACCTGCCCTATCTGCCTTCGCTGCCGGACACCCCGCAGCATCGGGAAGGGGAGCGTCCCTTCTGTGATACCGACGACCGGGCCGTCCTGGCCCAGGTGCTCAATGACTATGACCTGGAAACCCGCGACTTCTACCGTTGGCGGGTCGTATATGACCGGGCGCAGCTTTCCAGTCTCATCGCCCGGCGCAGCGGCTGCGAGATTGGTCTGCTCCGCCAGGTGGAAGCGTTGCGGCGCGGCCCTTCCGGCCGGATTGTCCGCCTGCGGCTGGCCGGTGACAAACAGACGCTTATCGTCGGCAAGGAACTGATGATCAGGCGTATCCTGTCAGAGAGCCACCTCAAAAGTTCCGCTTTTACGGTGGCGATGGACGGCGACCGCATCACCCTCGAAGGCCGGGGATGGGGGCACGGTGTCGGACTGTGCCAGATTGGCGCCGCCGTGATGGCGACCCGGGGCTACGGCTACCGGGACATCCTTTTCCACTATTATCCCGGAACTGAATTGACAAGACCATGAAACAAGCATCACCCTGGCGGTGGATACCCACCCTGTATTTTGCCGAAGGCGTCCCGAACATCGTCGTGACGGGCGTTTCGGTCGTCATCCTGCTGCAGCTGGGCCTGACCAATACGCAGATTGCCCTGTATACCAGTTGGCTGCAGCTCCCCTGGATTATCAAGCCCCTCTGGAGTCCCTTCGTGGACATCATCAAGACCAAGCGCTGGTGGGTCATTGTGATGCAGGCCTTGCTGGGCGCTGCCTTCGCCGGCGTCGCCTTCACCCTCAATACGGGCTGGTGGTTCCAGTGTTTCCTGTTCTTCCTCTTCCTGACCGGTTTTGCCAGCGCCACGCACGACATCGCGGCCGACGGCTATTACATGATAGAACTGGATGACAGCCGGCAGTCCTTTTTCGTGGGCATCCGCAATACCTTTTACCGCCTGGCTGTGATTTTCGGAAACGGCGTCCTGGTGCCGCTGGCTGCTTGGATTGCCCGGCGCAGCGGTGCGACGGCGGCTTTCAGCTGGGCCCTGGTGTTCGCCGGCCTGGCCGGGTTGTTCATCGCCCTGGCCCTGTATCATTCCTTTGCCATGCCCCGCAGCGCAGGGGATACCCAGCGTACGCTGACCTTCCGGGAGACAGCCCGTACCCTGGGCCGTTCCTTCTCGACGTATTTTACCAAATTCCCCTGGAAGACCACGCTGGCGGCCCTGCTGTTCATGCTGCTTTTCCGTTTCCCGGAGGCCTTGCTGACCAAAATGTGCCCGACCTTCCTGCTCCGGCCGCTGGAGGAAGGCGGTCTGGGCCTTACGTCCGAACAATATGGCCTGGCCTATGGCACCATCGGGGTCATCGGACTGCTGCTGGGCGGTATCCTGGGCGGTATCCTGGCCAGCCGGGACGGCCTCAAGAAATGGCTCTGGCCCATGGTGCTCGCCCTGACCTTGCCGGATTTGGTGTATGTGTGGATGAGCGCCGCCTTCCCGACCAGCTTCCCGCTGATTACCGCCTGCATTTTCCTGGAGCAGTTCGGCTATGGCGTTGGCTTTACGGCCTTGACCCTGTATATGCTGTATTTCAGCGCCGGCGAATTCAAAACCTCCCATTATTCCATCTGCACCGGGATTACCTATCTGGGCCTGATGCTGCCGGGCATGGTATCCGGCTGGCTGGCCGACCGCCTGGGCTATCACGACTTTTTCGTCGTCGTCATGGCCCTTTGCCTCATTACCTTCATTGTGGCCGCCCTCATCAAGGTGGACCCGGATTTCGCCAAAAAGAAGCAGGCCTGAAATGATTCCTAAAACCGCATAAAGATGACAGCCTTTCTCAGAAAAACCCTCCTGCTCCTGCTGCTGCCGCTGGCCGTGCAGGCGCAGGTCAAACCCGGCATCGAAGTGCTTCGCGACCGCGATTTCGCCGGACTGCGCGGCAAACGCGTGGGACTGGTGACCAATCCCTCCGGCGTGGACAGCCAGCTCAAATCCACCATTGACATCCTCTTTGAGGCGCCCGGCGTGGAACTGGTAGCCCTGTACGGCCCCGAACATGGGGTCCGCGGCGATGCCTATGCCGGCGACCATGTCTCCGATTCGCGCGACAGCCGGACCGGACTGCCGGTTTATTCCATCTACGGTGCCGCCCGCGAGCCGCTGCCGGAAATGCTGGAAGGCATCGATGTCATGGTTTATGATATCCAGGACGTAGGGACCCGTTCGTATACCTTTATCAGCACCCTCGGACTGGTGATGCGGGCCTGTGCGAAAAAGGGCATCGAGGTGATGGTGCTGGACCGCCCCAACCCGCTGGGCGGCAATAAAATAGAAGGCTGTTATGTGGAGGACGGATTCTACTCTTTCGTCAGCCAGTTCCGCATCCCTTATGTCTATGGCCTGACGGTAGGGGAGTTCGCCCGGATGATCAACGAAGAAGGCATGAACCACGGACAGAAGGGCAATGAGCCCCACTTGTACTGCCGGCTGACCGTCGTCCCGATGGAGGGATGGACCCGTGATATGCGTTTCCTGGATACCGGCCTGCCCTGGGTGCTGCCGTCGCCGAATATTCCCTATCCCCAGTCTGCAATCAACTACCCCAGCTCCGGCATCGCCGGCGACTGCGGCTATCTGAATATCGGCATCGGCTACAACCTGCCTTTTGAAACCTTTGCAGCCGAATGGATTGACGCCGACGCCCTCCTGGCCAAACTGGAGAGTTATGACCTGCCGGGCGTGCGTTTCCGTCCCATCCATTACAAACCCTTCTACGGTGGCATGCAGGGGAAGCTGGTGCACGGGGTCCAGTTCAGCTACACCGATTATGAGGCGGCTTCGCTGACGCTGACCCAGTTCTATGTGATGCAGGCTCTGCAGGAACTGTATCCCGAGCAGAATCCGTTCAAGACCGGCAAGGCCCGCGTGCAGATGCTCGGAAAAATTTGTGGTACGGATTATGTAATGAATACATTCAGCAAGCGCATGAAGGTCGCTGATATACTGGATTATTGGAACAAGGATGTGGCGGATTTCAGGGACCTCAGCAGCAAGTACTATTTATATCAATAACTCTAAAACACGTCGGACATGAGACACTTGATTCACAGCATCACCACAGCGGTGGTCATCGCAACGATGTTTGCGTTTTCGGCCGATATGAGCGGCCAGGTCCGCAGGAGTTCCTCCTCGACTTCTTCTACCCGTTCTACGACAGCGACCAGCTCTTCCTCCTCCGTGCGAAAGAGTTCATCCGCTGCCACCACGAACCGCAGCAGCTCCAGCCAGACGGTCCGCCGCTCCAGCGGCACCTCTTCTACCGGTTCCGGCAGCAGCTCCATCCAGACGGTCCGCCGCTCCAGCAGCACCTCTTCTACCGGCTCCAGCAGCAGCTCTAGCCAGACGGTTCGCCGCACGACTGGCACTTCTTCTTCCGGCTCCAGCAGCTCCAGCCAGACGGTCCGCCGTTCCACCGGCACCTCTTCTACCGGTTCCAGCAGCAGCTCCAGCCAGACGGTTCGCCGCACCACCGGCACCTCTTCTACCGGTTCCGGCAGCAGCTCCAGCCAGACGGTTCG
>CADBPR010000063.1 GCA_902796555.1 uncultured Bacteroidia bacterium | reverse complement strand
CTCTCCATGTTGCTCATCTGGACGGAGCCGTAGGAAACGATGGTCTTTTCAACCGTGTCAAGACCCTGGTCGTAGCGAAGCAGACCCTGGTAGAAAATGCTGGCGACAGGACCGCGGGTGTTCCGGCAAACGTCCTTGGCAGCCTCGATACCACCGTTCTTGAGGGCTTCTTCCACATTGGCAAGGAGCTTCTTGGTGTTGGTCTTGGAGAGGAGCAGGTACAGGATACGCTCGATGGAAAGGGCGAGACCGAGAACCAAGCAGATGATAATCAGGGACATGAAGCCCGCACCACCTTCGATGAACTTGGTCTTGAGAGCCTGGTGCAGCGGAATCTCTTCACCGGTACCTTTGAAAAGGTCCTGGCTGCTCGTAGGAGCGGCAACCTCTTCCGTTGCGGCAGGAGCGGCCTGCTCGGCTTCCTGTGCGGATGCGATGTTTGCAGAAACGGTCATAATGCCGGCAACTGCCAAAAACATGAAAAACTTTTTCATAATCGTTTTTGTGTGAATGATTTAATAATGTATTTAGTTAATAATTAAATATCTGTCACGTCACATCTGCGGACCGGCCTTCTCCCGGTCCTTTAAATTCAGCGCAATTTAGCAAAATATTTTCAATCCACAAAGATTATTTGGATATTTCTCCTTTCAGATTGCGGCCCATCAGCGTTTTAACCGTGTCGTTGTCGTGATAGGTCCCGAGCAGGTGGAACAGTTTGGCCAGCGCGCTTTCCGTCGTGCTGTCATAACCGCTGATGACCCCGGCTTCCGCCAGGGATTTTCCGGTGGCGTACAGGTCCATGTTCACGGTGCCGCGAAGGCACTGGGTGACGTTGACCAGCACCTTTCCCGCCCGGTCCGCTTCCCGGACACAGTCCAGGAACCACGGCGCCGTCGGGGCGTTCCCGGCTCCGTAGGTCTCGATGATGACGGCGCGGGTGCTGCCTCCGTACAGGATGTCCTCCACCGTCTGCCGGGTGATGCCGGGATGGACTTTGAGGATGGATACGCGGGTATCCAGCGACGGGTTGACCCGGAGCGGTTTGTCCCAGTCGGAAGGCTTGATAATCAAATCGTTATTGTATCGGATTTGGATGCCGGCCTCGGCCAGCGGCGCCAAATTGGGCGAACGGAAGGCATCGAACATTTCGGCGTTGACCTTGGTGCTCCGGTTGCCCCGGATCAGCTTCGAATCGAACAGGATGCACACTTCCGGAACCAGGGCGTGGTCTTCGCTGTCGCGCGCGGAAGCGATTTCAACGGCCGAAATCAGATTCTCTTTCCCGTCCGTGCGGGGTACCCCGACCGGAAGCTGGCTGCCGGTGAAGATGACCGGTTTGGCGAGCCCGTCCAGCATGAAGCTCAGGGCGGAGGCAGAATACGCCATCGTGTCCGTGCCGTGCAGGATGATGAAGCCGTCGTAGTCGTCGTACCGCTCGCCGATCAGGCGGGCCAGGGCCTGCCACAGGGTGGGGTCTACGTCTGAAGAATCAATCAGCGGGTCGAAGGTATAAGAATCGGTCCGGAAGGCGAATTTTCCGATTTCCGGGACTTCCTCCAGGATTTGGCTGAAATCGAAAGGGACCAGGGCTTTCCGCGTCGGGTCCTGTTTCATGCCGATGGTGCCGCCGGTGTAAATCAGCAGCAGGGAAGAGAGATGTTTGCTCATAAGGCGAACAGTTTCAGTGCATTGTTCGTGGTTGTTTCGGCGACCTCCTCGATGCTGACGCCTTTGATTTCAGCAATCTTGGCGGCCACCAGGGGGAGGTAGGCGCTTTCATTCCGGTGCCCGCGGTGGGGGACAGGCGCCAGATAGGGACCGTCCGTCTCCAGGAGAATCCGGTCCAGGGGAATCCGGGCGACCGCTTCGGGCAGGCGGCTGTTCTTGAAGGTCAGGACGCCGCCGATGCCGACGGACCAGTCACCGTACTGCTGCAGGCGGCTGAAGGTCTCCCAGCTGCCGCTGAAGGCGTGCAGATTGCCCCGCAGCGGCAGATGACGGCATTCTTCCAGCACGCGGAAGAAGTCTTCCGTCGCCTCCCGCAGATGAATGTTGACCGGCAGGTCCCGTTCGGCGGCGATGCGGAGCTGTTCCCGGAAGGCCAGTTTCTGCCACCGGGCCGTTTCCGCACCGTAGTGATAGTCCAGTCCGATTTCACCGACGGCGACGGGCCGGTGGCTCCACCAGGGCTCCAGCCGGGAGAGTTCCTCCTCCCAGTTCTCGTCGACGGAACCGGGGTAGAGCCCCAGCATCGTGTACAGGACGCCGGGCATGGATTCGCTCATCGCGAACATCTTCTCCCGGTCCTTGCTGTCCACGTCCGGCTGAATCATCTTCTCCACACCGGCGGCACGGGCCCGGGCGACTGATTCCTGCCAGTCTTCCCCGTACCATTCATCGTAGAAATGGACGTGTGTATCGATATACCTTGCCATATCTGCTACAAAGATAACCAATCTTGGCGGATTTTCCAGCAGGTTTACCGATGAAAAGTGTCAGGCGGTTCCGCTCGCAAGCGAACAGCTCTGCATCAGGCCGATGTGCAGGAAACCGTCGCTTTCGAGGATGCCGGCCAGCGAAGAGACTTCCGCATATCCCAGGCCGGTCGCGACCGTCAGCCCTTCGAAATCGATGTCCCGTTGCCGCTTGACCGCCAGGGCGACGGCCAGCAGCTTTTCGGTCTCTTCCAAGGGGTATTTCGCCCCGTAAAAACACTGCAGAATCCGGCCCAGGTCCGTTTTCTTTCCGCCCCGCAGACTGCCCAGCCCCAGCCGGGACACCAGCCCCGGGACATCCGTAATGCTCTCCGCCACCCGGTCCCGGATCAGCAGGTTGCAGCCTTGGGACCGTAGGTCATCCACGCGCCCCGGGAGGGCGAACACATCCCGGTCATATCCGAAGGCGACGCGGGCGGTATTCATGCCGCCGCCCCGGATGCGGGATTCAATCAGGACGGTTGCCTGCGACAGACCTGCGATGATGCGGTTCCGCCGCAAAAAATGCAGGGGCAGGGGCGCGGTTCCGGGCGGAAAATCCGTCAAAAGCGCACAGCCCGGGGTGGCGGCGATTCGTTCGGCCAGGTGACCATGGCGGAAGGGATAGACTTCGTCGATGCCGGTGGCCATGACGGCGACGGTCGGAAGGCCGCTGTCCAGCGCCGTGCTGTGGGCCGTGTAGTCGGCCCCGATGGCAAGCCCGCTGACAATGAGGGGTTTGGATGGGGACTGAGCCATGCCGGTTACGATGCGCGCGCACCATTCCCGGCCGTAGGAAGACAGGTCGCGCGTCCCGACGACGGCAATGGCCGGGCGGCTGTCGAACACCCGCTGAGGCGGCTCGGCGGACCGGTACCAGAGCCCCAGCGGCGCATCGGGGCACTCCCGCAGCAGGTCCGGGTAACCCGCATCCTCCCGGGTCAGATAGCAGGCGCCGACGTCCGCCGCTTTCCTGAGATGCTCCTGCGCCTCGGAAAGGGTCCGGTCCGTAATGCGGGACAGATAAGGGGCCCCTGCCGGGCCGGTCAGCGCCGCCAGCTCTTCGTGGCTGCGGCCGAATACGGCCTGCGCGCTCCCGCACAGCCCGATCAGGGCGGCACCGGCGGCCGCCTCGAATCCGAATACGGAAGCGAGGGCGCAGGTGCAGGTGGTTTCATCGCGGTTCATCATGCCGCGAAGATACGTCCTTTCTTTTGAAAAAAAAGCGGCCCCGGACACATTCCGAAGCCACTTTTATACGATGCTTAACCTTTGATACGATTCTTGTCTTTTCTTTTCAAGAATGCGAAAGAATTTTACAAAATCAGCAGGGCGTCCCCGTAGGGGCCGAACATGTAATCTTCCTTCAGGGCCGTCTTGTAGGCCGTCATGACTTTCTCATAACCGCCGAAAGCCGCCACCGACATCAGCATCGTGGACAGCGGCAGGTGGAAGTTGGAGACGACCGCATCCGGAATGGCGAAACGATAGGGCGGGAAGATGAATTTGTTGGTCCATCCGTCATAGGGGTTCACTTCGTCATTGGTGGTGACATAGGTCTCCAGGCCGCGTACCACCGTGACGCCGACGGCCAGCACCTTGTGGCCGGCACGTTTGGCCCGGTTGATTTCCCCGGCCGCCTGCGGCGTGATAATCAGCCGTTCGGAGTCCATCTTGTGCTTGGACAGGTCTTCGACATCCACCTTGCGGAAATGGCCGATGCCCATGTGAACCGTAATGAAGGTCTTTTCGATATCCTTCAGAATCATGCGGTTGAAGAGCTCGCGGCTGAAATGCAGACCGGCAGCAGGGGCGGCGACGGCACCTTCTTCGGTGGCGAAAATGGTCTGGTAATCCTCCGCGTCCTGCGGGGTGACTTCCTCCTTGACCCATTTCGGAACCGGGGTTTTCCCCAGGGAGAAGAGGGTCTGCTTGAAATCCTCGTAGCTCCCGTCGAAGAGGAAACGCAGGGTCCGGCCGCGCGAAGTGGTGTTGTCAATCACCTCGGCCACCAGGCTTTCGTCTTCGCCGAAATACAGTTTGTTCCCGATACGGATTTTGCGCGCCGGGTCGACGATGACGTCCCACAGGCGCTGCTCCCGGTTGAGTTCGCGCAGCAGGAAAACTTCGATGTCTGCGCCGGTCTTTTCCTTGTTGCCGTACAGCATGGCCGGAAAGACCTTGGTATTGTTGAGGACGAAAATGTCTCCGGCATCGAAATAGTCGATGATGTCTTTGAACAGCCGGTGCTCGATTTCGCCCGTGTCCTTATGCAGGACCATCAGTTTGCATTCATCCCGCCAGCGGGCCGGTTCTGAGGCCACTTTTTCCTTGGTCAGCGGGAAGGAGAACTGGGAAAGTTTCATATAATTTCGTTGTTTATCCTATGCGGCTTCCGTTGAAGTCAACATAGATATATACGGCAAAAATGGCAGAAAGTTTCATGCTGCCTACACTTTTGCTTCCCGGAAGACTTCTGCGATGGATGGATAGGTGTTTTTCAGATAGGGGGGAAGGCTGGATTTGGCGACCCAGGCCGCCGTCGTAATGTCTTCTTCCCGCTGGGGCGTCAGGTCCACCGGGTCGGTATAGAGCATGTCGTACCACCAGGTGTGCTTGAGGTGCCAGAGCCCGTTCCGGCGGTAGCAATGGTCGGTGATGCAGATCAGTTCGCGCAGTTGCAGCTGGTCCACACCGGTCTCTTCCTGTACTTCGCGCAGGGCCGTGACGGCAATGTCTTCGCCCGCCTCCTGATGGCCCTTCGGCAGGTCCCAGAGCCCGTCGCGCCGAATCAGCAGGTAGTCCCCGCGGCGGTTGCTCACCAGTCCGCCGGCGGCATTGACTTCCTTGAACTGCGCGCAGATGCGCCGGTAGGTACTGTCCGTGTCGTCAGTGGGAATATAGATGCGGCTCAGGGTATCGGAGACTTCGAACATGCCCACCAGGGCCGGGATGTCCAGTTTTTCCCCGAGATGGAACTCCACACGGTTCGGGTCTGCCAGTGCCGCTTCCGTGGGGGAGCAAATCACGATGGACCGCTTTTCGAAGTAGATTTTGTGCATTTGCGCTTCTTTTCTTATTTTTGCACAAATTTAGTGAAAAATGGTCAAATACAATAGCAAGCATGCCATTGTCAAGCGTCCGCCCTCTATGTTGTATATGGCGTTCGCCGACATGCGCAATTTCGTCAATATGCTGCCCGAGGATAAAAAACAGGGCGTAGAAGCCGATTACGATACCCTGACCGCCACGGTACAGGGCTTTACGATTGGTGTGAAGGTGTACGAGCGGGTGCCGTATTCCCTGCTGTCCCTGGTGGACAACGGAGCTCCTTTCGGTTTCAAGGTGGATTTTCATTTCGATTCCAACAGCGGCGCCCAGGACGAAACCGATTTTTCCATCGACGTGGAAGCCGACCTGAATTTTATGATGAAGGTGATGCTCGGCTCCAAAATCCAGGAGGGTATCGATAAAATCGTCGAAGGACTGGCTGCCCTGTCCGAAGGCCATATGCCGGAGGGTATGGACCCGTCCATGATGCCGGAAGGCTTCGACCCCAGAAACCTCGGCGGTCTTTTCTGAGAAGCTGTTTCAATTTCTGAAATGGACCGTTTCCGGGATAGTCTGGCAGAAGCGATTGGCGCAGCCCGTGCGTCTGTAGCGTTGGAAGCGTTGCAGCAGCGCGCCTGCGTGGCGGTCCGCCTGCATCCGTTCAAGCCGGGTGCCGGTTTTGCGGGTGCCGAACCTGTCCCGTGGAGTCCCTACGGGTATGTTCTGGCCGAACGACCTGTTTTTACGCTGGACCCTTTGCTGCATGCCGGGGCGTATTATGTGCAGGACAGCTCGGCGCAGTTCGTGGGAACGGCCTTCCGGCAGTTTCTTCCCGCGTTGCAGCGGCCGCTCCGCGTCCTGGACTTGTGTGCGGCACCCGGCGGCAAGACGACCGACCTGGCCGCTTCCCTGCGGGCGGCCTGCGGGAATGACTTCCTGCTGGTGGCCAACGAAGTGATGAAGCAGCGGGCGGCGGTCCTTTCCGACAATGTGTCCCGATGGGGCGACCCCTGTGTGACCGTTACGTCCGCCGACCCTTCCGCTTTCGCGGCGCAGGAAGGTTTTTTCGATATGATTGTGGCCGATGTCCCTTGTTCCGGCGAGGGAATGTTCCGCAAAGATGCGGAAGCCCTGCGGCAGTGGTCGCCTGATAATGTGGCGCTCTGCAGCGCCCGGCAACGGCGGATTCTGGCCGATGTCTGGCCCGCCCTTGCCCCCGGCGGCATCCTGGTGTATTCGACCTGTACCTTCAATCGGGAGGAAAACGACGGGAACGTGGCATGGGCGTCCCGGGCCCTGGGTGCGGACATCCGGGAAATCGACCTTCCGTGGGAAGGCCCGATCCGGACTGACTGCGGCGTGAGTCTGGTGCCGGGTTTCGTGCCGGGCGAAGGGCAGTATTGCGCCGTCCTGTGCAAAACGGGCGGCCGTCCGTACCGGCTCCGTGCAGGTAAGGAGAAGGCGCAGTCCCATCCCTGTCTGCGTGAGGCGGTTGTCCTGCGCCGGCGGGGAGAAACGGTCGTTGCCGTACCGGCGTCCATCGCCGATGAAACGGCGGCTTTGCAGCCCCTGCGTCCGCTGCAGAGCGGCACGGCCATCGGCGTGTACAAGGGCCGGGACCTGGTGCCGCACCCCGACCTGGCATTGTCTTTGTTCCTGCAACCGGAGGCATTCCCGTTCCGGGATTCGGACCGGGAGACAGCCTTGAAATATTTGCACAAGGATCCCCTGGTGCTTCCCGACGCGCCCCGCGGCCTGCTGCTGATGGGCTATGCCGGCCTGCCGCTGGGCTTTGTCAAGAACCTGGGGAACCGTTGTAACAACCTGCTTCCGGCAGACCGGAGGATTAGAATGGATATCGTATGAAAAAGTTGATTGTCTTGACCATCGCCTTTCTGCTGCCGCTGCTGGCGGCCGCCCAGACTACGGCGGAACAGTTTTCGTCCCGCTATGCGGCCCTGGTCAAGAATGTCGGCCCGACCGGCGTGGGCGTAGAGACCCTGCTGGGGAAATGGGAGGCCGCTTTTCCCGAAGATGTGGAGATGCTGGCCGCCCAGTTTGTCTACCACTATTCCAAATCGCAGCATGCCGAGGTGGTCCGCTTGGACAAACCCCGTCACCTGGGCCAGGAGCCGATGATGGCACTGAAGGACAGCCTGGGACGTCCGGTCCATTTTTTCCAGGAGACCTTCTATGACGATGCGCTGTTCGGACAGGCCCTGAAATACCTGGACCGTGCCATTCAGGTGGCGCCCGAGCGGCTGGACCTGCGTTTTTACCGGGTGGCGGCCCTCGTGAATTATGAAAAGGAAAGTCCGGATATGGCCCGTTCCGACCTGGCCGGGCTGATTGACCTGCACTTCCGCCAGAAACCGGCCTGGGTCTATCCGGGCGTGGAGAAGGTCAGCCAGGATTTTTTCGACCTGAATGTGCAGGAGTATTGCTTCACCTTCTTCCGCTATGCCACGCCGCCCTGCTACGAGGCCTTCAAGTCCCTGTCGGAGAAGATGTTGTCCTACGAGCCGGACCAGCCCGTATTCATGGACAACATCGGGTCGTATTACCTGGTGTATGCCCATGACAATAAAAAGGCGCTGAAGTATTACAACAAGGTCCTGAAGAGACATCCGGACGATATGACGGCCATCAACAATTGCATTATCCTCGCGCGCAACACCAAGGACCGGAAACTGGAGCGGAAGTATCTCCCGATGTTGATTCAGTACAGCGAGGATGAGAACGCCGTCAATGCGGCCAAGGTGCGGCTGGAATTTCTGAATGAAAAAAAGAAGTAAAAAAATCGCAAAAAAGTTTGTGATTTCCGAAAAAGTGCGTACCTTTGTAATCCCAAAACGAAAGTGAGGGCAAAAATTCCTCTTTAGCTCAGTTGGTTAGAGCACCTGACTGTTAATCAGGGGGTCGTAGGTTCAAGTCCTACAAGGGGAGCTCAAAAGCGGACAAATCATCGGAAACGACGGTTTGTCCGCTTTCTTTATGCGTAACTACCTGATTTCTTACCCAACGGTCGTCCTAATCCAGGAATAGGGCGTATTGATTCTTTGTGAAATATTATGATATATCAAATATTTTATATATTTTTGCGGCATAATATATGAT
>CADBPR010000062.1 GCA_902796555.1 uncultured Bacteroidia bacterium | reverse complement strand
TGTTCTTCATCTCCACGCTCTTGATGATGGCGCGGACGGTGTCGTTCTTCTTGAAATGCTCGCCGGGAATCTGCTCCTGCTTGGGGAGGCGCAGTTCGTTGCCTTCCTCGTCCAGAATCAGGACTTCCTTGGCCCAGGTCTGGTACACCTCGCCGGTGAACAGTTCGCCGACCCGCTGGGTGTAGGTGTTGTACAGGTTCGCCTTTTCGATATCCATGATGCGACCCTGAAGGTTCTGGCGGATGTTGAGGATGCCGCGGCGGCCGAAATCCTTCATGGAGATGGCCTTGGCATAGGTCT
The DNA here is from genome assembly GCA_902796555.1 of uncultured Bacteroidia bacterium. Taxonomy (GTDB): domain Bacteria; phylum Bacteroidota; class Bacteroidia; order Bacteroidales; family UBA932; genus Cryptobacteroides. The sequence continues at coordinate 4,476 of CADBPR010000062.1, read as the reverse complement.
CCCCGACCTCGTAGTCGGTTTCGCCCATCTCTTCGAGCTGGGCCAGGGAGATTTCCGTGTTGGGGTCCTCGACGGTCTCCACGACCTCCAGGTTCTGCCAGATTTCGCAGTCTCCCTTGTCTACATTGATGATGACGTCAAAGTTGTCGGCGCTGCCGTAGGTCTTGGCCAACTGTGTCATGAACACATCTTTGAGCACACCCATCATAACCGGCCGGTCGATATGCTTCTCATCCTTGAAAAGCGCAAACGCGGTCCTAAGATCAATTTTCTCTTCTGCCATTGTATCGTTGTTGTTTTAATATTTATTCGAAGGTAATATGCGGCCTCACCGAATTGACCTCTTCCATGGCGAAGCGGTCCTCGTGCTCCACGGTCTCTTTCTTTTTCTTGCCTTCCACGGCCTCGCGGACGCTGTAGCGGAGGGTGATGGCCTCCGGCGTGGCACCGGTCAGGCAACCGGTCAGTTTCCGGCCACCCTTCAGGCGGACTTCCACGGTGCTGCCCAGCGCTTTCTCAAACTGGCGGAACACCTTGAAAGGCTGGTCCAGCCCGGCGGAAGAAACCGTCAGGGCGTAATCTTCGGTATCCCGGTCAAAGAGGGCCTGGAAGGCTTCGCTGAGGGCGACACAGTCGTCCATGTCCACGGTGCCTTCTGCCGATTCCACGGTCAGTTCGACCTCGTTTTCCCGGCTGATTTGTACGTCTACGATGAAGCATCCCCGGTTCTGTACCGGTGCTTCCATCGCCTGGATAATTTGTTCGCGGGTCATGGTTTCCATTAAAAAAATGATAGAGAACCTGCGTCCTCTATCAAACTTCACGAGTGCAAAGGTACAAAAAAAATGGGAACAAGGCAAGATTTAGCATAAAAGTTGTTACTTTTGTGGAATAAATGTCCTAAAAAGTAGAAAAAGATGCAATTTACTGCCAAGCAGCTGGCGCAGATTCTGAAGGGAACCGTTGACGGCGACCCGGCTGCCACTGTTACTGACTTCGCTAAAATCGAGCATGGAAAGCCCGGAAAGCTCTGTTTCCTGGCCAATCCCAAATATGAGCATTATGCCTACGAGACCGCGGCGACCATCCTTCTGGTGAACCGGGATTTTGTCCCGAAGAAGCCGGTTTCCGCCACAATGGTGCGGGTGGAAAATGCCTATACGGCCATTGCGGAACTGCTCAAATATGTTTCATCCCTGACCAACGTCCACAAGCGTCACCGCGGCTGGTCCCTCCGCCACTGGAGCGTCAAGTTCGGCAAGCGCGTGTGGCTGGGAGACTTCTGCCGCATCGGCAAAAAGGTGGTCATCGGGGACGATACGGTGATATATGACCATGTTTCCATCGGGGAACGTACCGTCATCGGTAAAAACTGCATCATCTATCCCGGCGTGCGCATCTATCCCGGCATGGTCATCGGCGACCATGTCATCCTGCACGCCAACTGCGTCATCGGGTCCGACGGCTTCGGCAACGCGCCGCAGCCCGACGGCACCTGGGAGAAAATCGAGCACCTGGGCAACGTCATCATCGGGGACCATGTGGAAATTGGCGCCAATACGACCGTGGACCGGGCCGAGATGGAATCTACCATTATCGGCAACGGCGTGAAAATCGACAACCTCTGCCAGATTGCGCACAATGTCCAGATAGGGGAGAATACTGTCATCGCCGCCATGACCGGCATCGCAGGCTCCGCCATCGTGGGCAAGAGCTGCATCATCGCCGGCCAGGTGGGTATCGTGGGACATATCAAAATTGCCGACCATACCACCATCGCCGCCCAGGCGGGCGTTATCGGAAATGTCCGCAAGAGCGGGCAGGTTCTGGTGGGCATGCCCGCCATCCCGCACGCCAATTATATGCGCAGTTATGCCCTTTTCAAGCAGGCCGGAGCCGATGCTGAGAAGTAAAAAATTGTAAATTAAGGTTTTTTTGTTAAATTTGCCGGCCCAAATGCAAAGCTGAAACGAATGATACGGCAGCACACACTGAAAAAATCCTATGTTTTTGAAGGCAAAGGTCTCCATACGGGACGGATTTCCCATATGGTCGTCGGTCCGGCTCCGGTCGACGCGGGCGTCTGCTTTCACCGGGTGGATATCGGCGAAGATGCTGTCGTGGCAGCTTTGGCAGAAAACGTCAGCGACACGTCCCGCAGCACGACCCTGTCCGCGAACGGATGCGAAGTCCATACGGTAGAGCACCTGCTCTCGGCCCTGACGGGTCTGGGTGTGGACAATGCCCGGATAGAAATCGACAACCTGGAGGTTCCCATCCTGGACGGCAGCGCCCGTCCCTATGTGGAAGCCATCCTGGCTGACGGATTGCTGGAACAGGACGCGCCCCGCAGGCCCATTGTCCTGACCGAACCGTTGGAAGTGCGCGATGACAAAACCGGGTCCTGGGTCCGTCTGGAACCCGCTGACGCTCCCGGCTATCGCGCCACCGTCGATTTCGGGTCCCGCGTACTCGGTATCCAGGACGTTTCCTGGGACGGTTCCGCCGCCTATGCCCGGGACATCGCACCCTGCCGCACCTTCGTCTTTTTCCATGAACTGGAGTTCCTGGCCGCGCACAATCTCATCAAGGGCGGCGACGTGGACAACGCCATCGTCATCGTGGAACATCCCGTTACGCAGGAGCAGCTGGACCGGATGACCGACCTCTTCGGCCAGCCCCATCTGACAGTCGGGGCGGACGGCTACCTGAGCAACCTGCAGCTGCATGACCCACATGAATGCGGCCGGCACAAACTGTTGGATCTGATCGGGGACCTCCGGCTGACCGGCGGTTTCCTCCAAGCCCGGGTGACGGCTTACAAACCCGGCCATACCATCAATACTGCAACCGCAAAGGCCCTCAGGGCCCGCTTAAAGCAAGAAAAGAAGCATGAATAAAATACATCCCATGGCCACCGTCAGCCCGCAGGCCCGGCTGGGTGACAACATCGAAATCGGTCCTTACGCCTTTATCGACGCCGACGTGGAAATCGGAGACGGCTGCAAGATTCATCCCCATGCCGTGATTTATCCCTATGTGAAAATGGGAAAGGGCTGCGAAGTCTTTCCCGGTGCCGTCATCGGTGCGATTCCGCAGGATTTGAAATTCGAAGGGGAAGTGACCTATGTGGAAATCGGCGACTATGTTACCATCCGTGAGTGCGCCACCATCAACCGCGGCACACGTGCCAGCGGAAAGGGCGTGACCCGGGTAGGCGACCACTCTCTGATTATGTCCTATGTCCACATCGCCCATGACTGCCAGGTGGGCAGCCACTGCATCCTGGTGAGCCATACCGGTATCGCCGGCGAGACCGATGTCGACGATTGGGCCATTCTGGGCGGCGGCACCCTGGTGCATCAGTTCACCCATATCGGCACCCACGCCATGGTGGGCGGCGGTTCCCGCTTGAACAAGGACATCCCGCCGTATTCCATCTGCGGCCGGGAGCCCATTTCGTATTGCGGCGTGAACATCGTCGGCCTGCGCCGGCGTGGATTCAGCTCCGATGTCATCCGGAATATCAAGGACATCTACGATACCATTTATTTCCAGGGAATGAACATCACCGACGGCTGCGCCAAGGTGGAAGCCGGTTTCCCGCAGTCCGAAGAACGGGACCGGATTCTGGAGTTTGTCCGCGGTTCCAAACGCGGTATCGTCCGGGCCGGAGACCGGGACGAGAAAGGCGCCCTGGAGTAGTGCTCCTGACGACAGCATATTTCCCGCCCGTGTCGTGGTTTGCGGCCGTGGCGAAGTCTTTTACCCTGTCCCCGGACAGGGTAATTCCGTCTGTGGTGTGGCTGGAGGCTTGTGAGAACTACCAGAAGCAGAGCTGGCGCAACCGTTGCCGGATTCTGACGGCCGGCGGGACGGAGGACCTGCGTGTCCCTGTCGTACACGAAGGGGGAACCTACCAGCTGCCCATTCGGCAGATTCGGGTGGACTACACGGAGCCCTGGGTGGTCCGTACGCAGCGGGCCATCGATTCCGCCTACGAGTCTTCCGCGTATTACGAATACTACCGGGATGAGGTGTTCGCCCTGATGGACCGGCGCCCGGAAACCCTGTGGGAATTGAATCTGTCCCTGATTCGCTTCTTCCTGGCCAAGACCGGCATCGCCGCCGATATCCGGCTGACCGAATCCTGGGAACGGGAGGTCGCCGGCGAAGACCTCCGCTACGTGATTCATCCCAAACGGCCGGACCCGGTGCTGGCCCGGCTGGGACTGGGAAAACCGTATTTCCAGGTGTTCTCCGGAAAATTCGGCTTCCAGCCCAATCTGTCCGTCATGGACCTGCTGTTCAACGAAGGTCCGGACAGTATTCTCTGGCTGAAGACGCTGTCTTAGAATGGACAACCGCTGCTGAAAAACACGAAGAAGGGGCCGACCAAAAAGAAATTTTGGCCGGCCCCTTCGGGTCTCCTAACCCCCTCAGACTATCGTCTGAACCCCCTATTAGGGGGTATTT
>CADBPR010000061.1 GCA_902796555.1 uncultured Bacteroidia bacterium | reverse complement strand
CTGGTGGGAGGAGAGGGATTCGAACCCCCGAAGGCATCGCCAGCAGATTTACAGTCTGCCCCAGTTGGCCACTTTGGTATCCTCCCGATTTTATTTCAGTTGAGCCGATAGAGGGATTCGAACCCACGACCCCGAGATTACAAATCACGTGCTCTGGCCAACTGAGCTATATCGGCGACTTATCGTCGTCCCTCTCCTTCGAAAGGGATTGCAAAGTTAATCACAATTTCTGATTCTGCAAAATTATTTGAATTTTTTTGTCAAAAACCCTGTGGATAACCTGAAATTCGACGGATTTCTTCATAGATGCTTTCCGTGTCCAGACCGCAGGCGGCGCGCTGTGCGTCCTGACGGTCCTGGGCAATGAAACGGTCGGGGATGCCATGTCCGTAGACTTTTATCGGCCCCTGCGCAAAATATTCGCACACGGCGGAATACAAGCCGCCCTTCAGGCAGCCGTCCTCCAGTGTCAGGATGGCTTCGAAGCCGCGGCAGGCCTCCAGGATATCCGTGTCGAGGGGCTTCAGGAAGCGCAGGTCGTACACGGCCGGTCCCGCACCAGTTTCGGCTGCATACCGGTCCGCCGCTTCCGCCGCCCGGTTGGCTACGGGGCCCAGGGCCAGGATGGCCAGGCGTTTTCCTTCCCGCAACTGTTCACCTTTTCCGGAGGGAAGCAGGGCGAACGGTGCATCCCGCCAGGGCGTTCCTTCTGCGCACCCGCGCGGGTACCTTATTATAAACGGTCCGCCGTCTGCCTGTAAAGCGCTGTACATGAGTTGTTTCAGCTCGATTTCGTTGCGCGGGGCGGCGATGGTCGTATTGGGAATGCTGCGGTAGGCGGCCAGGTCGAAGCAGCCATGGTGGGTGGCGCCGTCTTCCCCGACCAGTCCGCTCCGGTCGAAACAGAGCACGACCGGCAGGTTCTGCAGGGCCACATCATGGATAATCTGGTCGTAGGCCCGCTGCGAGAAGGAAGAGTAGATGTTGCAGAAAGGACGCATCCCGCCCGCCGCCAGTCCGGCGGAGAAGGTGACGGCGTGCTCCTCTTCGATTCCCACGTCGAAAAAGCGTTCCGGCAGTGCCTCGGCCAGCCGGTTCATCCCGCATCCGGTTGCCATCGCCGGGGTGACGCCCACCACGCGGCTGTCCTGCCGGGCCAGGTCGACAAGCACCTCCCCGAATACATCCTGATAACGGTCGCGGGGATGTGCGACGCGGATGCGTTCGCCTGTTTCGGGAACGAATTTCCCGGGCGCATGCCATACGGTCGGGTCGGCTTCGGCCGGGGCATAGCCCTTCCCTTTCACGGTATGGACATGCAGCAGACGCGGCCCCCGGATACGGCTGAGCCGGTCGAGCGTCGTCACGACCTGCGCGATATCGTTGCCGTCAATGGGCCCGAAATAACGGAAGCCCAGGGCTTCGAACAAGGCGCCGCCGGAGCCGCGGACCAGGTTGGACTTGGTGTCTTTCGTGATTTTCTGCAGCCACTGGCGCAGCCGTCCTTCGCCGAGCCGGTTCCAGATGCCGGCCTTGATGCGGTTGTAGGTAGAGCCGGTCGTCAGGCGCAGCAGGTATTCATGCACCTGCCCGATATTCTTGTCGATGGACTGGTTGTTGTCGTTCAGGATAATCAGGAGGTTGTTGTCCCGCACGTTGTTAAGCCCCTCGAAGGCCAGTCCGCCGGTCAGGGCCCCGTCGCCAATCATCGCCACGACCTGCTCCTTCCTGCCCTGCAGGCGGGCCGCTTCGGCCAGTCCGATGGCAGCGGAAACCGAGGTGGAGGAATGGCCGGCGCCAAAGGCGTCGTACGGGCTTTCCGCCCGGTTGGGGAAACCGCTGATGCCGTCGCGGGTGCGGTTGTGCCGGAAGGCTTCCCGGCGCCCGGTCAGGATTTTATGGGCATACGCCTGGTGTCCGACATCGAAGACCAGTTTGTCCTGCGGGGTATGGTAGATATAATGCAGACCGACAATCAGTTCAACGGCACCGAGGCTGGAGGCGAGATGCCCGGGGTTTTCGGCGCAGCAGCGCACCATGTAATCCCGAATTTCGGCGCAGAGGGCCGGCAGGTCTTCCCGCGGCAGTTTCTTCAGGTCAGCAGGCGAGTCGATATGATCTAATAATTTGTACATGAATCTTTCTAAAAGTTTGCTAAGATACGATTTTTTTTCACTATTTTAGCACTTCGTTTCTGAATAAGTAAAACGAAATCTGAATATGAGTGAAAAATTAGCAAAATTGAGCGACTCCGCCGCCATGAGGTGGACGGCCCTGGTGCTGCTGGCCTCCGGTATGCTCTTCGCCTACATCTTCATGGATGTGCTGTCCCCTCTGCAGGATCTTCTCCAGACCCAGCGCGGCTGGGACCCGGTCGCCTACGGCCACTTCGCCGGATCGGAAACCTTCCTGAACGTCTTTGTTTTCTTCCTGATTTTTGCGGGCATCATCCTCGACAAAATGGGCGTCCGCTTCACGGCCATCCTTTCCGGAGCCGTGATGGTGGCCGGCGCCGTCATTAAGTACTATGCCGTGTCCGACGGTTTTGTCGGCAGCGGTGTCGAGACCTGGATGCAGCAGCATCTGAACCTGGCGGACGCCTGGTGGAATGTGACGCCGTTCTATGCCGGGATGCCGGGCAGCGCCAAACTGGCCGCCATCGGCTTCATGATTTTCGGCTGCGGCTGTGAAATGGCGGGCATTACGGTATCCCGCGGTATCGTCAAATGGTTCCAGGGCAAGGAAATGGCCCTGGCTATGGGTGTGGAAATGGCCATCGCCCGTGTCGGTGTCGCCATCGTCATGCTGGGCTCCCCGCTGATTGCCAATATCGCCCCGGTGAGCGTGTCCCGTCCGGTCGCCTTCGGCGCGGTCCTGCTGTGCATCGGCTTGATTCTGTTCATCGTATACGGGTTCATGGACAAGAAACTCGACGCGCAGGGTGTCCAGGAAGAAAAGGACGACCCGTTCAAGGTCTCCGATATCGGCAAGATTCTGTCCCTGAAGATGTTCTGGATTGTCGCCCTGCTTTGCGTGCTCTATTACAGCGCCATCTTCCCCTTCCAGAAATACGCCATCAACATGCTGCAGTGCAACCTGGGCTACACCGCCCAGCAGGCCAGTCTCGTGTTCTTCGTTTTCCCGCTCGGCGCCGCTGCGGTAACGCCTTTCCTGGGGAACTTCCTGGACCGGAAGGGTAAAGGTGCCACGATGCTGATTCTGGGCGCCATCCTGATGATTGCCTGCCATCTGACCTTCGCGCTGGTCGTGCCGGCTACGAAGTCCGTGATTATCACGTATCTGGCCATCATCCTGCTGGGTATTTCCTTCTCCCTGGTGCCCGCCGCCCTGTGGCCTTCCGTTCCGAAGCTCATCGACAACAAACTCCTCGGCTCGGCCTACGCCCTGATTTTCTGGATTCAGAATATCGGCCTGTATGCCTTCCCGATGATTATCGGTTCCGTGCTGAGCGCCTCCAACCCCGGCGTTACCGACCCGCTCCAGTACAATTATACCGCTCCGATGCTGCTCTTCGCGTCCCTGGGCGTCGTGGCCATGCTGCTGGGCTTCCTGCTGAAAGTCGAAGACAAGAAGAAAGGTTACGGACTGGAGGAACCTAATATCAAAGCGTAGATGACAGCCGCGAAAAAACTGAGCCGGTCGGCGTGTTGGCTGGCGCTGGCCTGTCTGGTAGTACCGATGTTCGCATCGTACTACTTCGACGACATGTTCTCGTCCATTTCCTATCTCTTCGAGGATGCGTCCCGGACCGTCCTTGGGTGGGATGCGGCCGGATATGGGCTGTATGCCAGCGGCTATTCCGTACTCTGCGTATTCGGCGGACTGGTCGTCTGCGGCATGTTGCTGGACAAATGGGGCGTCCGGGTGACCGGCTCCCTGTTCGTCGGCATGATGGTGCTCGGGGCCGGGACGGTGCTGTACGCCCTGCTCAGCGGCTCCTCCCATTCCCTGCAGGTCGCCTATGCTGGCTGCATGTTTTTCGGCCTGGGCAGCGAAATCGCGGGGACGGCCGTGACCCGTTCCATCGCCAAGTGGTTCCGGGGCGGTCCGATGGCCCTCGCCATGGGACTGCAGCTGGCCATTGCGCGTTTGGGTACCGCCTTCGCCCTGGTTCTCTCGCCCCGGCTCGTGAGCGAGCAGGCCGGACATGTCTATACCCTGGCCGAGACCGCCCGTCCGGCCGTGGTCGGCATGGGACTGATGGCTCTGGGACTGATTCTCTGGGCCGTTTTCGTCGCCCTGGACGCCCACTATGACCGCCAGGTCCTCCCGGGGACCGCCGGACACGACCCTTCTGACGATTTCCGTTTCCGGGACGTCCTGCACGTGCTGGGCAACAAGAATTTCTGGCTGCTGGGCCTGCTGTGCGTCCTGTTTTACAGCAGCATCATCGCCTTTAAGAAATTCGCCGGTGCCATCTTGATTCCGCGATTCTCCATTCCGGCGGAGACGGCCGGTTGGATGGTGTCCATGCTGCCTTTCTCGACCGTCATCTTCGCCCCGCTGTTCGGCATGCTGGTCGACCGGCGCGGCAAAGGGACACGGTGGATGATACTGGGCTCCGTCCTGGCCCTGCTGGCGCATCTGCTGCTGGCCTTCGCTCCGGCCGGCGTGCCCTTCTACGGCTATCTGAGCATGGTGTTCCTGGGCTTCGGCTATTCGCTCGTGCCGGCCGCTCTGTGGCCGTCCGTACCGAAGATTGTTCCGGACAAGGTACTGGGGACGACCTTCGCCCTGATTTACTGGGTCCAGAACTTGGGTCTGATGACCTTCAAGATGCTGGCCGGCAATATTTTAGGCCAGCATACCGGGACGGGAGACGCCTCCGGCCCCGTGGCCGTGGAACTGATGTTCGTCGGCCTCTGCGTGGCCGCCCTGGTGGTGGCGCTGCTCTTTGCCCGGACATCGGACAAATATCCCGAACTGGGGCTGGATTCATTTGCGAAAGTCTCGGATAATTCGTAAATTGCGACAATAAAACATATCCATTATGTCTGTCAATAAAGTCATTTTAGTCGGTAACGTTGGCAAAGACCCCGAAGTACGTTACCTGGAAGGAAATCCCGGCGATCAGGTAAAGCCCAAAGTGGCGACTTTCCCGCTCGCTACGTCTGAACGCTATCGCGACCGCAGCGGCGAAGTCCGCGAGAATACCGAATGGCACAATATCGTGCTGTGGCGCGGCCTGGCCGATGTGGCCGAAAAATTTGTCCGCAAAGGAACACAGGTCTATATCGAAGGCCGTCTGCGCACCCGTCAGTGGACGGACCAGACCGGCAACAAGCGCTATACGACAGAAATCATCGGCGATGTGATGCAGTTGCTGGGCCGCCGTCAGGATGGCCCGGAAGGTGCTCCTGCCGCACAGCCTTCTTACGCACCGGCCGCGCAATCCGCCTATTCGCCGGCTGCGCAGCCTGCCGTCCAGCAGCCCAAACCGGCTCCCGTAGACTTCTCGCAGGAAGCGCCGACCGACGACCTTCCCTTCTGAGAAACCCAGTCGCACACGGACGCCCCGGCTTCTTCTCCATAAGTCATTTTAAAAAAATTACTTGCCTCATTTTTTTGAATCTTTTTGTCGCCTTTGCATTTTGTCATCAGTCGTGTAGCCCCGCTACACTCTTTCTTCCAAAATCCAAATTCATCCAAAAAGCTTTCATAATCTGAAGCAACTTATTTTTTTATCATTCCTAAAAGGGAGGGCCGGGGCGCCTGCGTGATGTTCGTTTCAGGGGGAGCCGGTATTTATTTTTGCCGCTGCCGGACCGCTTCAAAAAGCAGAATCGAAGCGGAGACCGATACGTTCAGCGAATCCAGCCGCCCCAGCATCGGGATGCGGATATGCCGGTCCGCCGCTTTTCGCCAGAGGTCGGTCAAGCCGGTCGATTCGGTGCCCATGACCAGGGCGGAAGGCCCGCGCAGGTCGGTTTCGTAATACAGGGCCGAATCCTGGAGCTGGGCTGTATAGATGTTTATACCGTTGGCTTTCAGCCATTTGATTGCCTCTTGGGAGGAAACGGCTACGGTGGGTACAGTAAAAACCGCCCCGATGGATGCACGAATCAGGTTCGGGTTGTACAGGTCCGTCAGCGGGTCGCAGAGGATGACGGCATCTGCCCGGGCGGCGTCGGCGCTGCGCAGAACGGCGCCCAGATTGCCGGGCTTCTCTACGGATTCCAGCACCAGCAGCAGGGGATTCTCCGGCAGCTGCAGGTCGGCCAGGGTCCGCGTTTTCCATTCCACTTCTGCCAGCACTCCCTCCGTGCCGCCCCGAAAGGCGGCTTTTTCATAGAGCGGACGCGTCAGTTCCACCCGCAGGACGTCCTGCCCCTGCAGCAGCGACGCCAGCTCCGGGGCCGGCAGGATGTCCGGGCACCAGAACACTGTCCGCAGCCGGTAGCCGGCCTCCAGGCAGTGCATCAGCTCCCGGCGGCCTTCCACGACAAAAAGACCCTTCTCGCGGCGCAGGCGCGATTTCTCCTGCAGCGCGAGAAGGTCCTTGAATTTCGGGTTTTGGGCGGATGTGACCGTTTCGATGCGCATTACTGCTTGTAATTGCCGCCTTCGATATAGAGCGGGTCCTTGGGCATTACGGCCCAGAGAATGAGGTAGAGCAGCAGTCCGCCGCCGAATTGCAGCGCGCAGAACAGGAAGACTACGCGCATGATGGTCACGTCAATCTCGAAGTAATCGGCCAGTCCGGCGCACACACCGGCGATTTTCTTGTCGCGGGTGTTGAGGGTCAGTTTTTTTTGCATGGCATTATTCGTTTTCGCTTTCTTTCTTCGGCATCTTTTCCGGGCGCATCTGCGGGAAGAAGAGCACATCCTGGATGGTGCTCTGGCCGGTCATGAACATGGTCAGCCGGTCAATACCCATGCCCAGTCCGGAAGTCGGCGGCATGCCGTATTCCAGGGCACGGACAAAGTCGTAGTCGATGAACATGGCTTCGTCGTCGCCGTTGCTCTTGAGCCGGGCCTGGTCCTCGAAGCGCTCCAGCTGGTCCACCGGGTCGTTCAGCTCGGAATAGGCGTTGGCCAGTTCCTTGCCGCAGACAAAGAGCTCGAACCGTTCGGTCAGGGCCGGATTGTTCCGGTGACGCTTGGTCAGCGGAGACATCTCCACCGGATAGTCAATCACGAAGGTCGGCTGCACGAAATTCTTTTCGCAGTATTCCCCGAAGATGGCGTCAATCAGTTTGCCCACGCCCATCGACGGTTCAATTTCCACGTTCAGCTGCTTGCAGACGCCGCGGAGTTCTTCCACGCCCATCCCGGCCACGTCCACGCCGGCGTATTCCTTGATGGCGTCCAGAATCGGAATGCGGCGGTAAGGGGCCTTGAAATCCACCTTGTTGCCCATGATTTCCACCTCGGTGGTACCGTTGACGGCCATCGACACTTTTTCCAGCATCTTCTCCACGAAGTCCATCATCCAGATGTAGTCCTTGTAGGCGACGTAGATTTCCATGCAGGTGAATTCCGGATTGTGGGTCTTGTCCATTCCCTCGTTGCGGAAGTCTTTCGCAAATTCATAGACACCGGAGAATCCGCCCACAATCAAACGCTTGAGGTAGAGCTCGTTGGCAATACGCATGTACAGCGGAATGTCCAGGGCGTTGTGCTGGGTGATGCACGGCCGGGCCGAGGCGCCGCCCGGAATGGACTGCAGAATCGGGGTTTCCACCTCCAGGCAGCCGGCTGCATTGAAGTACTCGCGCATGGTGGCGATGATTTTGGCCCGCTTGATGAAGGTTTCCTTCACCTGGGGGTTGACAATCAGGTCCACATAGCGCTGCCGGTAGCGGAGCTCGGGGTCGGTGAAAGCGTCATGCACCTTGCCATCGGCTTCCTTGACGATGGGCAGTACCCGCAGGGACTTGCTCAGGACGGTCAGCTCCCGGGCATGGACGGACAGCTGGCCGGTCTGGGTGATGAAGGCGAAACCCTTGATACCCACGATGTCACCGATGT
>CADBPR010000060.1 GCA_902796555.1 uncultured Bacteroidia bacterium | reverse complement strand
GGCGGTGCGCAGAAGAACGTCGGCCCTGCCGGCGTCATCTTCGCCATCGTCCGCAAGGACGCCCTCGGTCGCGTGAGCCGCTATATCCCGACGATGCTCGACTACCGCACCCACATCGACAAACTCTCCATGTTCAACACCCCGCCGGTGTTCAACATTTTCGTGATGAACGAGACCCTCAAGTGGGTCAAGAGTCTGGGCGGTGTTGAGGCTATCTATAAGATTAACAAGCAGAAAGCCCAGCTCCTCTACGACGAAATCGACCGCAACAGCCTCTTTGTCGGCACCGCCGAGAAGGAAGACCGTTCCTTGATGAATGTCTGCTTCGTGATGGCTCCCGGCAAGGAAGAACTCCAGGATGAGTTCCTCGCTTTCGCCAAGGAGCGTGGCATGATTGGCATCAAGGGCCACCGCAGCGTCGGCGGTTTCCGCGCTTCTCTGTACAACGCATGCCCCATCGAGGATGTTCAGGCCCTCGTCGCCTGCATGCAGGAGTTTGAAAACCTGAAAAAATAAACGGATATGAAAGTATTGATTGCCACCCAGAAACCTTTTTCGGCAGCTGCCGTAAAGGGCATCCAGGAGATTCTTGTGGCCGCCGGTCACGAATGTGTTCTCCTTGAGAAATATGCGGAGCAGGCTGATTTCGTCGCCGCTGTCGCTGATGTTGACGCGTTGATTATCCGTTCGGACAAAGTGACGGCCGAAGTGATTGCCGCTGCGCCGAAACTGAAGATTGTTGTCCGTGCCGGTGCCGGTTTCGACAATGTCGACCTGGCCGCCGCCAGTGCCCGCAAGATTGTGGTGATGAACACCCCCGGACAGAATTCCAACGCGGTGGCCGAGCTGGCTATCGCCATGATGATTTACATGTGCCGTAACCAGTTCACGCCGGCTACCGGCTGCGAAATCCAGGGCAAGCGGCTGGGTATCCAGGCTTTCGGCAATGTGGGCCGTCTGGTCGGTGCCAAGGCCAAGGCGCTGGGGATGCACATCTGCGCGCTTGACCCGTTCCTGACGGATGAGCAGATTGCGGCGGGCGGTGCCGAGCCTGTCCATAGCGTGGAAGAACTCTACAGCTCCGCAGATTTCGTGTCGATTCATATCCCGGCCCTGCCGGCTACGATTAAATCCATTAATTACGAGCTGATTACGAAGATGCCGAAGGGCGCCTGCCTCGTGAATACGGCCCGTAAGGAGGTCATCGACGAGGAGGGGCTGGAGCGTGCCCTGACCGACCGTCCCGACCTGAAGTACATCACCGATGTGGCCCCGGACAACTATGAGGCCCTGCGGGAGAAGTTCGGTCTGCGGATTTTCGCTACGCCGAAGAAGATGGGGGCGCAGACGGCTGAGGCCAACATGAACGCCGGTCTTGCCGCTGCCCGCCAGATTTGTGATTATTTCGCCACCGGCAACACCCGTTTCCAAGTCAATAAATAGTATTTCAAAATAACCGCCATCATTTTTCCTGCCGCCGCGTTAAACGCGGCCCCTCCCAAAAGTTGGGCCCCTCCCTCTTATGATGCCGAGGGTGGCACAGGCGATAAAAATGATGCGGTTATTTTAATCATTTCAAGAAATCAAGTCAAGCAGTACAATATGGTACGTGTAAAACCCTTTGCGGCCATCCGGCCCCCGAAAAACCTCGTGACCGAGGTGGCAGCCCCGCCCTATGACGTCCTCAATTCCGAGGAAGCCCGTGCGATGGCCGGCGAGAAATCGCTGCTCCATATCACCAAACCGGAAATTGACTTCACCCCCATCGCCGGGGAGCACGAGCAGCGGACCTATGACCGCGCCGTAGCCAACTTCAAGGCCTGGAAGGAGAAGGGCTGGCTGGTGCAGGACCCGAAGCCTTGCTATTATGTCTATGCCCAGCGGATGGGCGAGCGCACCCAGTACGGACTGGTCCTCTGCGCCCATACCGACGATTATGCCGAAGGCAAAATCAAAAAACATGAGTTGACCCGCAAGGACAAGGAGGACGACCGGATGATCCATGTCCGCATCCAGAGCGCCAATATCGAACCCGTTTTCTTTGCCTACCAGGACAATGCCGAACTCAATGCAATTATCGCCCGGGCAGCCGCTGCGGAACCGGAGTATGATTTCATCGACGAAAACAATTTCGGCCACACGTTCTGGCCCATTACGGACGATGCGCAGATTGCCCGGATTACGGAGATTTTCACCCGTGACGTCGACGCGTTCTATGTGGCTGACGGTCACCACCGTACGGCGGCGGCAGCTCGTGTGGGCGCCGAAAAGCGTGCGCAGAATCCGCACCATACCGGAAACGAGGAGTACAATTATTTCATGGCGGTCTGCTTCCCGGCGAGCCAGCTCAAAATCATCGACTACAACCGCGTGGTCAAGGATTTGAACGGTCTGACGCCCGAGCAGCTGCTGGAGGCCCTCCGCGCGGATTTCGAGGTGCGGGAAGCCGGTCCGGCCATCTATGCCCCGACGCATCTGCACAATTTCTCCATGTATCTGGGCGGGAAGTGGTACAGCCTCGAAGCCAAGCCCGGACGCTATGACGACAGCGACCCGATCGGGGTGCTGGATGTGACGATTCTGTCCAATCTGGTGCTGGACAAGATTCTGGGCATCAAGGATTTGCGTACTGACAAACGCATCGATTTCGTGGGCGGTATCCGGGGCCTGGGCGAGCTGAGCCGCCGCGTGGACAGCGGTGAGATGCAAGTGGCCTTCGCCCTCTATCCCGTTTCCATGCAGCAGCTCATGGACATCGCCGACAGCGGCAATATCATGCCGCCGAAGACGACCTGGTTCGAGCCGAAACTCCGCAGCGGTCTGGCGATTCATTCGTTCTGACGGCAGCGAACCCACTGAATGAGGCCGGCGCGGAGGCGTTTCGGCCTCATTCATTTTTCAAGAAATACATTGAAAAGTGTGAAGTAATCAATTATTTACTATCTTTGTACTCGTGGAAGAGCAGAAAGACATACTGTTGCTGCGGGACGGAGACCGGGACGCTTTTGCGCGGCTCTATCGCCGTTACTGGGCCAAAGTCTATCACTTCGCCGGATTGCTCCTGACCGATCCGATGGAGCAGGAAGATATTGTACAGCAAGTGTTTCTGCATCTGTGGGATGTCCGGTCCCGGTTGGATCCCGCCCGTGGCATGGACGGATTGCTTTTTATCGTTACCCGTAATGCGGTGCTCAAGCGACTGCGCCGCAAAGACCGGACAGAGACGCTGAACGAGCTGCTGCTGGACCAGGAACAGGACCTGCAGACCTCCCTGGAGGCCAAGGAGATGCAGGGCTATATCGATTCGCTGGTCGAAGCGCTGCCCGAACGCCGCCGCGAGGCCTTCCGCCTCAGCCGCGAAGAAGGCCTGTCCTACAAGGAAATCGCCGCGCGGATGGGGATTTCCGAGAAGGGCGTGGAGCGCCATATCCGCCTGGCGCTTCAGTTTCTGAAAGAAAATTTGCCGCTTTTTCTGCTTTTTTGTCTTTTCTGATGTAGGGTAAACCGTTTTTTAGGGATATTTAGATACGATAACACTGATATCCCTATGTCGTCCGTACTCAGAGACCAATGGAATGCTGTATCCCAGGAGGGGGATGCCGCCATCCGCGACCGTATCTGGAAACGCGTGGAGCGTAAGCTGGGCTGGCGCCGTGCCGGCCGGGTGTTCCGGTATGCCGTCCTTTCTTCCATGGCCGTGGCCGCGTGTCTGGCTGTCGGTTATTTCGCCGGCCTCCGCTCCCTGCCCGAACCGGAACCTGCCGTCCAGTCCTGGGTGGCGGCCGATGCGTCCGGGCGCCTGCTGCCCGACGGCAGCCGTGTTTACCTGGAAAAAGGCGCCGTCCTGCGTTTCGATGACCTTTTTGCGGAAAACCGCCGGGTCAGCCTCACCGGCGCAGCCTCCTTCGATATCACGAAACAGCCGGATGGGAAGACCTTTACGATCGATTTGGACGGAGCCTCCATCACCGTCCACGGCACCAGTTTCTCCGTACGGCAGAACGTGTCCGAAATCGACGTCACCCTCTATGAAGGTATCGTGGATTTCGAGACCTTCGGCCGGACGACGCGTCTGCATCCCGCCGAATCCTTGTCTTACAGCCGTGAAAGCGGTCAGGTGTCGGTTCAGCCCTTCTTCCCGGGTATTCGCTGGAGCGCGGGCCGGTACAACCTCAGCAACATGAATCTCAGCGAAATCATGGACTTCATCTCCTGGCGCTACGGCGTCAAGGTCATGATGACCGGCATTCCCAAGGCCAACCGCTGCCTGATTGGCAGCATCGGCGTGGATGAACCGCTGGAAGCTGCCCTGGACAAAATCTGCTACGTGCTCCATCTCCGTTACCGGATGGAGGACGGCTGCGTCAGCATCACGAAAGACTAACACTAAAATTCCTGTTTAATATGAAAAATGTACTCCATCGGACCTGTACCGCGTTTGTACTGGCAGCCGCCCTTTTGTGGGCGCTTCCGGCTGCGGCCCAGGTTTCAGTGAAAGGGTCGCCCGTCACTGTGGACCAGGCTATCCGCCAGATTCAACAGAGCGGATATACCTTTTTCTACAATGCCGAGGACCTTTCCGGCATTCCCGCGCGCAACATCAGCGTAGACGGGAGCATCGAGATAGTATTGGAGACCCTGTTTGCAGGGACCGGCATCAACTGGAAAATCCAGGATAAGGAGATTATCCTGACCAAAACGGAGCCGAAATCCCAGCCGGTACGGCAGGACAGGCCCGTGACCGTAAAAGGTACGGTGACGGATGCCGCTGACGGTCAGCCTGTCGTGGGCGCCAGCGTGATGATTCCCGGCACGACGACCGGTACCTATACCGATGTCAACGGCCGTTATACCCTCCAGGTTCCCTCAGGCGCCTCGCTGGAGGTCAGCACCCTGGGCTACCGCACCGTTACCGAGGCCGTGAACGGTCGGGCTACGGTGGATTTCACCCTCGCCCCGACCACCGAGGCCCTCGAAGCGGTGGTGATGATGGGTTATTCCAGCGCCAAGAAAACTGAACTCTCCAGTTCTGTCGTGACGATGCAGGGCGAGACCCTGCGTGACGTGACCACCCCCGACCTGGGCAACATGCTCCAGGGCAAGGTGTCCGGCGTGCTGGTGTACAATGCTTCCGGTCAGCCGGGCGAGAGCGCCCAGATTCGCGTGCGCGGCACCGGTTCCATCTCCGCTTCCGCCGACCCGCTCTATGTGGTGGACGGCATCCCCGGCGGTTCCTTCAACCCCAATGATATCGAGACCCTTACCGTGCTGAAAGACGCCGGTGCGACCGCCCTCTACGGCTCCGATGCTGCCGGCGGCGTTATTGTCGTGACGACCAAGAAGGCCCGGCTCGGCCAGCAGACCGCCGTCGAGTTCAAGGCCCAGGCCGGTATCAAGCAGGCCCTGAGCGGCCGCTTCCGCCCGATGAACTCCGCGGAACTGTACGACCTCTCCAAGACCATCTATCCCAAGGTGGTGATGAAGACCCTGTATCCGGAGAGCCTTCTGGAACAGGATTTCAGCTGGATGGACGCCTCCTTCCGCACGGGTGTTACCCAGAACTACTACGCCTCCGTGGCGGGCAGTTCGGAGAAGGTGACCTATTTCGTCAGCCTCGACCATTTCCGGGAGAAAGGAACCCTGATCAACACCAACTTCGCCCGTACCACCGGCCGTGTGAACCTGGGATTCAAGCTCTACAAGAACGTGGACCTGAACGCCCGGCTCCACTTCGAGGATTCCAACAACCAAGGGACTTCCAGTTATGTGACCCTCGAATCCGCCTACCGTATGTCGCCTTGGGACAATCCCCATGACGTCAACACCGGCGAATACCTCTATGTGACCAGCGGCAAGCGCAGCGACAATGGCGCCAGCTGGTACTCCCACGACAAGTTCAACATCTTCCACAACGAGCTCTACAACTCCTCCAAGTCGAACGGTTTCAATCTGACGACCGACATGCAGCTAATCTGGCGGATCACCGACCACATCAGCTTCACGACGACGAACCGCTATGCCACTTCTTCGTCCACCTGGAAACTCGTCATCGACCCCCGCACCGCCAGCGCTTCCTGGCCCGAGGGCGTGATTCAGAAGAACGTGACCACCGGACGCAGTTTCTCCACCTCCAACTTGTTGAAATACTCCCAGACCTTCGGTGGCGACCACAACGTGAACGCCCTGGTCGGTTATGAATGGGGAAAATGGAAGAACGACTATACATCCGCCGAAGGCGTGGGCATGAAGAGCGGTCTGACCGTGCTCAATGCCGCCACCCCGAACAGCGTGGGCGGCTACTGGGTAGAAGGTGAAGGCTGGTCCGTCTTCGGACAGGCCCAGTACAGCTACAAGGAGAAATACATCGCCACGGCTTCCCTCCGTGCCGATGCCAGCTCGGTCTTCGCGCCCAAGCAGCGCGTCGGTTATTTCCCGTCTGTCTCTCTGGCCTGGCTCGTCTCCTCGGAGGACTTCATGAAACAGCAGGACCTCATCTCCTTCCTCAAGTTGCGCGCCAGCTATGGTCATACCGGTAACTCCGGCATCGAACCCTACGCCTACCTCGGCACCTACGTCGCCGACGCCGCCGTGCAGTATCAGGGTGTCGTGGGTATGTATCCCGCCACGCAGGAAAACCCCTATCTCCACTGGGAGGTCGCCAAGATGACCAATATCGGTATCGATATCGAACTGAAGAAGTTCTTGGAAGTCAATCTCGACCTGTACAACATTGTCAATGACGACCTGCTGCTCGATGCGCCTACCGCCCCCAGTACCGGTTTCTCCTACGTTACCAAGAACGTGGGTAAGATTCGCAACCAGGGCGTGGAACTCCAGATCAACTCCACCAACATCAACAAGGGCGGATTCGTCTGGACGACCGGCTTCAACATCGGCTTCAACCGCAATACGGTCGTGAGCATCCCGGACGACAAGGACCTCATCCAGACGGTGGGCAGCAACTCCGCCCGTCAGATTGTCCGCAAGAACGAGTCCCTCTACAGTTGGTATATGCCCAAGTGGTTGGGTGTAAACCCCGAGAACGGTGAACCGCAGTGGGAGCACCTCATCAAGGACGCCGAAGGCAACGTGACCGGCACCGAGGCGACCAACGTCTTCGACCCTGACAATGATTCCCAGATTGTGGGCAAGGCCTCCCCGCTGTTCAGCGGCGGTCTGGTGAACACCCTGTCCTGGAACGGCATCTCCCTGTCCTTCAACTTCAACTACGTGGTGGGCAACAAGATTTTCAACTACACCCGTGTCACCATGGACTCCGACGGTCACTACACCGACTACAACCAGATGTCCATCGACAACGGACTGGGTTGGAGCCGCTGGACGCAGCCCGGTGATGTCGCCACCCATCCCAAGCCGATTTCCGGCGGTAACAAGAATGCGGACGGCATCAGCTCCCGCTACCTCGAGGACGGCAGCTTCCTGCGTCTGAAGAATGTGACCCTCAGCTACAGTTTCCCCAAGAACATCTGCAGGAAACTGCACATGACCGACCTGAAGGTCTTCGTGACCGGGGACAATCTCTGGACCCTCACCAAGTTCTCCGGCATGGACCCGGAAGTCCGCCTGGAAAGCACCATGTATGAACTTGCCGGTATGTATTCGATGAATTATCCCGTGGGACGCGCCATCACCGCCGGTATCAACTTTAAATTCTAGTCAGGTATGAAAAGATTAGCCTATATCATCGGCCTGATGGCCATTGTGGCCGGCTGCAACCTCGACAAGTTCCCGTCCGATTCCATTTCGGCCGAGTCCATGTCCGATCCGAACAACGCTTCGGTCGTGACCGATGGAACCTATGCGATGTTCAAATCCATTCTGATGTATGACGGAATGGTCTATTCCGCCAACTCCTATGTCCGTCACTACTTCCAGATGGCGGAATTCCGGGGGGACAACATTTCCCTCTGCGCCCATACGACCGACCCGCTGAATGAGGCCATCATCTACCGCGATGTCTCCACCCTGGGCAATACCGGATACTACTGGTGGATTGCGTATAAGATTATGTTCAGCTGCAACGCCATGATTGGCGCCATTCCGGAGGGACAGGATGCCGTGAGCGACCATATCCTGGGCGAGAACTATTTCATGCGGGGCGTGGTCATGCTGCACCTGCTCCAGCTGTACTCCATGCCGTATTCCAACGGTCCGGACAACCTGGGCGTGGTCATCCGCACCTCTACGGACTGCTCCGAAACCCATCGTTCCACGGTGGCCCAGTGCTACAAGCAGGCGGAGGATGACCTGGTCAAGGCGGCTGCCCTGATGAAGGGCGGCACCCGCCGCGGCAACAACGGCTATGCCAGCTACGAGGCGGCCATGGGCATGCTCTCTCGGGTCTATCTGTATGAGGAAAAGTATGAAGACTGCATCAATACGGTCAATGAACTGCTGGGTTCTTCCGACGGTTCCGACAAGCTGGATCCCGACTACCAGCACCTCTTCGAATTCAGCAAAGACTCCAAAGAGGTCCTGTGGGACATCGTCATGATTCCTTCGGACTGGACGGACCAGAAAGGCTCTATGGGCTCCATGTTCTATTCCTACAGTACCGACGGCGGCATCGGTGCCCCCGGTGGAGGAGGTTGGGGTGAGATTTATTATTCCCAGCCGCTGCTCGACCTGTTCGGCCGTTATCCCCAGGACAAGCGCTTCCTCACGATGGCGGAGCCCTACCTGCCCGAACCCGGGAAGACGATGGTCTATTGGCCCGAGGTCGATCCGGATTCCAATTTCGGCGTCAATGTCGTGGACGAGAATCCTACCGTCAACGCCGCCGGCGAACCGACAGCCTGCAAAGATTCTGACGGCAACAGCTACACCATCACCAAAAAGATTGTCAACACCTATCCGGAATATTATATCACGAAGGGCGGCAAGGAAATCAAGATTGGTTTCCGCGAAAAGTGTTATCTGAACAAGACGTATCCGACCATTTACATGAAGAAATTCGCCCGGATGGAAGGCGGCGACAATGTGCTGAACTGCCCCATTATGATTCGCTGGGCGGAGGTGATTCTGAACCGTGCCGAGGCCTATGCCCACAGGGGCGAGACGGCCAATGCCCTGAAGGATGTAAAGGTGATTCGCGACCGTGCCGGCCTGACCGGTGACGCAGAGATGAAGGAATCCAACATGGCGGAGCGCGGCTATTCCGATATTCTCGACCTGGTGCTGGACGAGCGCCGCATGGAGCTCTGCTTCGAAGGCTTCCGGCCGCTGGATTTGTTCCGCAACAAGAAAGTCGTCGACCGCCGCTACGGCGGTTCCCATCCCTGGGAGGTCATCAACTATGACGACAAGCGGATTCCGTATCAGATTCCTTACGGCGAAGTGTCCGTGAGCGGCATTCCGCAGAACGAGCGATAAGATACTAAAACCAAACATATCAATTTATTAACCTTTAATTTTCTATCACAATGAAAAAAGTTTTCATGACGATTGCTTCCATCGCTCTGATGGTCAGCATGGTGGGCTTTGTTTCTTGCAAGAAGAACAACGACGACAAGAAACCGACCCCTACGACGAATTCCGACGATCCGAAGACTCCTTCCGAGGATCCGAGCGCTGAGCCGGAGGCCATCATTGTCATCGACGGCAAGTTTGATGACTGGGCCAAGGCTGAAGGCGTTGTGAGCGTTTCCATGAACGATGCCAACAAGGGCATTGTCATCGATGGTAACAACCAGCGCATCGACGGTCTGAAGACCGCCAAGGTCGTTGCTGACGCCGACTTCCTGTACATCTACCTTGAGGCCGACATGACTGTCAAGTATGGCGGCGGTACCTCCTGGGACGGTTCTCCGCTCGGTGAGGCTTTCGCAGGCCCGATTGACATTTATATCAATGCAGACAACAACAGTGAGACCGGCGGTATCTACTGGACTTTCAGCCCTGCAGGCTGGGAGTATCTGTATGAATCCGGCAGTTTCTTCTCCCAGGAGCCCGGCGAGGTTGCTGAGCACAGCTTCGACCAGTTTACCGGTGAAGACGGTACCGACATCTGGGCCGTCGACCCGCCGGCAAAAGAGAGCGTTCTGAAGGACGGCATGGTATCCGCCTTCACCGCCAAAGAGGGTGACATCATCAAGGCCGAGATGTCTATCATCCGCGCCTTCATGCCCAAGATTACCGGCAACAAGATTGCCATCGGTTTTGTACAGCAGAGCTCCAACTGGACGCTCCATGGTGTGCTTCCGCAGGTCGCTTGTGAGGCTGGTGCCTTCACTGCCGGCACGATGCTGGAAGTGACCCTCCCTTAATTTGCAACATTTCATCAATGTTGGTTGGTTAATAACGTTGGGGCCGGCCGGGAGGTCGGCCCCTTTTTAAATTATGGCGATGAGACGGATTACCTATCTATTTCTGGGCATGCTGCTGGCCCTGTCCTGCGCACCGCGCACCGCTGAAACGGTGCTGACCCTCGGTGCGGACGAAAAGGTCTGGGGCGGCCGCATCAAACAGGGCTCACTGATGCCCTATGCGGAGGGCTTCAGCACCTCCCTGGACGACAATACGAGCAACCAGGTCAACCCCCTGCTGCTGACCAGCGAAGGCCAATATGTCTGGAGCGAACAGCCCTATTCTTTCCGCCTGGAAGGGAACCGCCTCATCATCCAGGGCGAAGGTGTGGTGACGGGCCGCAGCGGCAACACGCTGGCAGAGGCCTATGCCGAAGCCTCCCGCCGCTTTTTCCCCGCAGACGGCCAGCTCCCGCCGGCGGATTTCTACCGGGTGCCGCAGTACAACACCTGGATTGAGCTGATGTACAACCAGAACCAGGAAGGCGTGCTGGAATACGCCCGCGGCATCCTGGCAAACGGCCTTCCGGCCGGCATCATCATGATTGACGATACCTGGCAGGAAGATTATGGCAAATGGGACTTCCATCCGGGCCGCTTCCACGACCCGAAGGCCATGGTGGAGCAGCTGCATGCCATGGGCTTCAAGGTGATGCTGTGGATCTGCCCCTTCGTGAGCATGGACCAGTACCAGATTTGCAAAGAGATTATGTCATTCAAGGGTTTCCTGCTTTCCGGCCCGTCCTGGGAGAAGGCGGAATACCCCTATCCTGTCCGCTGGTGGAACGGAACGTCCGCCGTGCTGGACCTCTCCAATGAACAGACCGTCGCCTGGTTCGACGGCCAGCTCCACCGCCTGATGGCGGACTATGGCGTGGACGGATTCAAGTTCGACGCCGCCGATTTCGAATATTATCCTTCCGATGCCTGCGCCAAAGGCGGAAACGTCCCCGGCTGGGAACAGTGCTCGCTCTTTGTGCAGCTGGCCCGGAAGTATCCATACAATGAACTGCGTGCCGGCTGGCGCAATGCCGGACAGCCCATCGTCCAGCGTCTCCATGACAAGGACCACTCCTGGGAAGACCTGGGCAAACTGATTCCCGAGATGATGGCCGAAAGCCTGATGGGATACAGCTTCTGCTGTCCGGACATGGTGGGCGGCGGCAGTTTCGGAACCTTCCTGAGCGGAAAAACCGACCCGGACCTGATTGTCCGCTCCGCCCAGGTGCATGCCCTGATGCCGATGATGCAGTTTTCCCTGGCGCCCTGGCGGGTGCTGGACGGGCCGCATTATGCCGCTGTCCTGAAGGCCGTCGGTACGCGCGCTGCGCTCCAGGACAAGATAGATGCGCTCTTCGCGCGGGCCGCCCGTACCGGCGAACCCGTCGTGGCCCCGCTTGAATATGGTTTCCCGCACCAGGGACTGGCTGACGTGAAGGACGAGTTCCTGCTCGGCGACGACATCCTGGTCGCGCCGATGCTGGCCCCCGGCACCACCCGCACCGTGATTCTTCCGGACGGGAACTGGCGGGCTGACGACGGCACGGAATATACCGGCGGAAGCCATGAAATAACGGTCCCTCTGGACCGCTTACCTTACTTCGTAAAATACTGATAACCATGAAAAAGATAATCCTCGCAGCCTTGCTGCCCCTTTTCTGCCTGACAGCCTGCCAGGCCGGCCAGCCGGTTACCCCGGACCAGCCTTCCGACGAACCTGTTTCTGCCGACCCGGCCTCCCCGGACCCTTCCGCCGAGCCGTCGGAAGAGCCGATTGTGATTCCTCCGTTCGACTATGAAGTGAGCTACGTCGAGGACGAAAGCAATTTCTGCAACCCCGAGCGTGGACTCTATGTCCCGGCCATCAAGTATTTCCGCAACGGGAGGATGCCGACGGCGAGCACCGTCGAGTCGCTGCGACGTCTGCGGGATGCCGGCAAGACCTTCTCCTATTCGGAGTTCTATGTCATGGACTATGTTTACAAGGATTTCAGCGAGGAGGTTCTGACCTTCATCCGCGAGCACCTTGCCCTGCACCGCGAGGCCGGCATCAAGACCATCGTCCGTTTCGCTTATTCGGACGGCTATGGCCAGGATGACCATCCCTGGGATGCGCCGCTGGAGCAGACCCTGCGCCATGTCGAGCAGCTAAAACCCATTTTCCAGGAGTTCGAAGATGTGATTTATGTGGTCCAGTACGGTTTTGTCGGCTCCTGGGGAGAAGGCTATTATACAGATAATTACGGGATGAATCCCAAAACGGACGAGGAATATTGGAGCCGCCGTCAGCTGATGAACGCGCTGCTGGAAGCCGTGCCGGTAAGCCGGCAGGTGGCCGTCCGTTATCCGCTCTACAAGCGCGGTATCCTGGGCATGGAACTCAAGGATACGATTACGGCCGAGACGGCCTTCGGGCCTTCGCAGGTAGCCCGTGTCGCCGCGTTCAACGACTGTTTCGTCTCTGCGGCCGATGATGTGGGTACGTATAAAGTGGCCGGCGACCGGGATATGTGGGAGATTGAGACCAATTACTGCAGCATGGGCGGCGAGACCTGCGCTGCGCCGGAGGCCTACTGCAACTGCGACAAGACCTACGCCAACCTGATCCGTTTCCACTGGACCTATCTCAACGAGGCCTATAACCACAAGACCCACAGCGTCTGGCGCAAAGGCGGCTGCTACGACGATATCGTCAAGCGTCTGGGCTACCGTTTCGTGCTGAAGGGCGCGGCTTTCGGCGGCGACAAGAAGCCGGGCGGAACGCTGGAAATGAAGCTGCACCTGAAGAACCTGGGCTTCGCGTCCATCATCAACAAACGGCCCCTGAAGTGGGTGATTACCGACGGTACGGACAGTTTCGTCATCGATTCCCCGACCGATCCGCGCACCTGGCGGGGCAGCCATGAGTATGTCTATGAAGAGACCATCGCCCTTCCGGCTGAGCTCCAGAGCGGAAAGCAGTACCGCCTGTGCATGTATCTGCCGGACGCCGCCCCCACGCTGTGCGACAAATCCGACTTCGCCATCCGCCTCGCCAATGAAGGCGTCTGGGATGAAAAGACCGGCTACAACACCATTTACACCTTCACCGCGGAATAGTATCGCTGTATAGAAATGAGTTGTTTGACTTAACTTTTTTGTTAACGCACATAAATCCATGAAACGATTGTATCACATTCTATTGATGTCCCTTATTGGACTGATGCCGTCGTGCTCTGGCGAAAAAATTGATAATCAAACGGTTGAAGATAATCCGGCAGGTGGGGGAGGGTATCGCCCCTATCTTGTCTCAAGCTACCGGCAGCTGACCGGTTTATATGCGAAAGGCGATTGCTTCGTTCTGCAGAAGGACAAAAACGGACGACAAATCCCATGCTTCAACGTAACGTTCGATACCAAAAAGGTTGATGAAGACCAGGTGGCTGCGTGGAGGAAAATGGAGAAGGAAGGGAGCTTTTTGCAATCTGACGCATTCCCGCCTGTTGCCGTATTGTTACATAGCTTCCAGCGCATTGAAATCGTCAGCGACCAGCCTTTTGCGGAGATTGCTCCGGGGAACACGATTGGTAAATATGTCCGGTTTTATGCGTCTTCAGCGCTTCCTTGCCTGGAAGCCAAGGATGACAGCCGGTGCTTTGACAACGTAAGAAAACGCGGCGAAACCGTCGACTATTGTTCGTCTTTCATCAATTATCCCTTCCATGAGCGGATTGCTCCCGTTTCAGCCTTGGTCAGTGAGTTGAAGGAAGGGGACTTGAGCCTTCTGGGAACGATGAATATGGTTGACGTCGTCTTTGCTTTCGAAATGATTCCCGAGATAAAAGAGCACGTGTTCACCATTACCTTCTATGAAGGTACTTCTTCCTGGCGTATGGATGTCCCCGTCGTGTTTCCATAACACCGAAGCGTTCTTGCGGCGAGATAGTAGGTTTATTGGCGGAAAAGCGTTATCTTTGGGGAAAGATTCGATAGATGGATATTTTCTATGACGTGCCGCTGGAGAAGCTGAATACCTTCCGCTTGAAGGTAAACGCCGCCTGCCTGGTCGAATACGATACCCCGGAAGAACTCCGGACGATTCCTGCGGAACTGCCCGCCCCCCGGAAAGCCATCGGGGGCGGCAGTAACCTGCTGTTTACCGGAGATTTCCCCGGGACGCTGCTCCATTCCCGCATCCGTTTCATCCAACCGGTGGAAATGCAGGAGTATGTGCTGGTGCGCGTCGGTTCCGGCGCACGCTGGGACGATTTGTGCGCCTGGGCGGCCGACCACGGCCTCTGGGGGATAGAGAACCTGTCCGGTATTCCCGGAGAGGTCGGTGCGGCGGCGGTGCAAAACATCGGAGCCTATGGGATTGAGGCCGGGGACGTCGTGGATGCAGTCGAATGTTTCGACACGCGCCGGCAGTGTCCGGTCGTCATTAAAGGGGCGGACTGCGGCTATGGCTACCGGACCTCCCGCTTCAAGGAGGACTGGAAAGACCGTTACATCGTGACGGCCGTCGGCATCCGGCTGACCCGGGAATACCGGCCCCGGCTGGATTACGGCCATGTCCGCGCGGCGCTCGAAGAACGCTTCGGGTCCTATGTCCTGGAACAGGGCGAACTGACCCCCGCCCGTGTCCGGGAAACCATTCTGTCGATTCGCCGGACCAAACTCCCGGACCCTGCCGACATCGGCAGCGCCGGCAGCTTCTTCCGTAATCCGGTCGTATCCCGGGACTGCTTCGATGCGGTTGTCCGGACCGCGGAGCAGCGAGGATTCGGCACGGTTCCCCATTATGACAACGGGGACCAGGTCAAGATTCCGGCGGCGTGGCTGATTGAGCAATGCGGCTGGAAGGGCAAGACCCTGGGCCACGCCGGCGTGTACGGCAAACAGGCCCTGGTGCTGGTCAATGCCACCGGCCAGGCCGCTCCGGCGGACATCCTTCTCCTGGAAGAACAGATCAAGGCCTCCGTGCAGGCCGTCTTCGGCATAACCCTGAACCCTGAAGTAGAACACGTATGAGCTCATTTATCATTGAAGGTGGCCGCAGCCTGAGCGGTGAAATCACGCCGCAAGGCGCCAAAAACGAAGCCCTGCAGGTCATCTGCGCCGTCCTGCTGACCCGCGAGGAAGTCGTGATTGAAAACATCCCGGAAATCCTGGATGTCAAGAACCTGATAGAATTGCTCCAGAGCATCGGCGTACGGGTCGTACGGCAGGCCAAAGGGCGTTATTCCTTCAAGGCGGACGATATCGATACGCGTTATATCGGCAGCAAGGACTTCGTGCAGCGCTGCGCCCGTCTGCGGGGTTCGGTGATGATAGCCGGCCCGCTGCTGGCCCGTTTCGGCCATGTATACTTCCCCAAGCCGGGCGGCGACAAAATCGGCCGGCGCAGGGTGGATACCCACATCCAGGGCATGATGAACCTGGGCGCCACCTCCGTCTATGACCACGACCGGCGGGCCTATCTCCTGCAGGCCGAGAAGCTGACGGGCCGGTATATGCTGCTGGACGAAGCCTCCGTGACCGGTACGGCCAATATCCTGATGGCCGCCACGCTGGCCCGGGGGAAGACCGTCATTTACAATGCCGCCTGCGAACCCTATGTCCAGCAGCTGAGCCGTCTGCTGGTAGCGATGGGCGCCCAAATCGAGGGCATCGGTTCCAACCTGCTGACCGTCACCGGGGTAGAGACCCTGCACGGCGCCTCCCACCGGATTCTTCCCGATATGATTGAGGTGGGCTCCTTCATCGGCATGGCCGCCCTGACCCGCAGCAGCATCACCATCCGGGATACTGCGTACGACCAGCTGGGCATCATCCCCGAACAGTTCCGCCGTCTGGGCGTGCTGCTGGAGCAGCGGGGGGATGACATTTACGTTCCCCGCCAGGACAGCTATGTCATCGATTCTTTCCTGGACGGCAGTATCATGACGATTGCGGACGCGCCCTGGCCGGGACTGACGCCGGACCTGCTGAGCGTGATGCTGGTGGTGGCGACCCAGTGCAAGGGGAGCGTCCTCATTCACCAGAAGATGTTCGAGAGCCGTCTGTTCTTTGTGGACCGCCTGATTGACATGGGCGCGCAGATTATCCTTTGCGACCCGCACCGGGCCGTGGTCATCGGGCACGACCACCAGTTCTGCCTGCGTGCCGGCCGGATGCTGTCGCCGGATATCCGTGCCGGTATCGCCCTGCTGCTGGCCGCCATGTCGGCCAAAGGCACCAGCGAAATCGGCAATATCGAACAGATAGACAGGGGATACGAAGACATCGAAGGGCGCCTGAACGCCCTCGGTGCCCATATTACCCGTTCTGTGTAGCCCTTTTCAGGAAACAGGAAATCGTATTTTCCATCAGGCAGGTGATGGTCATGGGACCGACACCGCCGGGGACTGGCGTGATGACGGAGGCTTTCGGCGCGACGGCCTCGAAGTCCACGTCGCCGCAGAGCTTGCCCGTGTCCGGGTCGCGGTTGACGCCCACGTCGATGACCACGGCTCCCGGCGAGACCATGTCCGCCGTCACAAAGCGGGCCCGGCCGATTGCAACCACCAGGATTTCCGCCTGGCGGGTGATTTCCGCGAGATTGGAAGTTTTTGAGTGGCAGATGGTTACGGTGGCGTTGCGGTCCAGCAGGAGTTTGGCCGCCGGCAGGCCCACGATTTGGCTGCGTCCGATGACGACCGCCCGCTTGCCGGCAATCTCCACGCCGGCCTTGTCCAGCATCCGGATGATGCCCAGCGGCGTACAGGCGACGGTGCAGGGCTGTTTCATCCAGAGGGCCGCCACATTCAGCGGATGGAACCCGTCCACGTCCTTTTCGCGGGAGATGGCGGCGATAATCCGGTTCTCGTCGATATGGGCCGGCAGCGGCAGCTGGACCAGGATTCCGTCCACGCCTTCGTCCCGGTTGAACCCGTCAATCAGCCCGAGCAGTTCCGCTTCGGTGATGCTGGCCGGCCGCAGCACCGTCGTGTTGCGGATACCCACGACTTCGCAGGCCTTGGCTTTGCCCTTGACATAAGACTGGCTGGCCGGGTCTTCTCCGACCAGAATGACGACCAGATGGGGGACCCGTCCGTATCGTTCGGGGAAAGTGGCGACCTGCTGCGCCATGGCGGCCTTCAGTTCGGCCGATAAATCTTTACCGCTGATAACCATATTCAAAGGATTTATTATGCAAAGATACGCGAAAAAATGCGTATCTTCGCATGATAATTTGGATAAACGATGCGAAATCTCTTTCTGACCAACACCCTTACCCACCGGAAGGAATTGTTTACGCCGGTCCAGCCCGGCCATGTCGGCATGTATGTCTGCGGTCCCACCGTATATGGCGACGCCCACCTCGGACACGCCCGTCCCGGGGTTACCTATGACGTTCTGCAGAAGTTGTTGCGCCACCTGGGTTACCAGGTCCGCTACGTGCGCAATATCACCGATGTGGGCCATCTGGAAAACGACGCGGACGAAGGCGAGGACAAGATTGCCAAGAAGGCCCGTCTGGCCCGTCTGGAACCGATGGAAGTGGTGCAGACCTATACGTTCCGCTACCACGAGGCCATGCGCCAGCTGAACGTGGCGCCCCCGTCCATCGAGCCCCGGGCTTCCGGTCATATCATCGAACAAATCGAGACGGTGAAAAAGATTCTGGCCGCCGGCTATGCCTACGAAAGCAACGGCAGCGTCTATTTCGACGTGCGCAAATACAACGAGAGCCACCCCTACGGCATCCTCTCCGGCCGCAACCTGGACGACACCCGCGAAGGCACCCGTTCGCTGGACGGGCAGGACGATAAGCGGGCCCCCTTCGATTTCGCCCTGTGGAAGAAAGCGGAGCCCCAGCATATCATGAAATGGCCTTCCCCGTGGGGAGAAGGCTTCCCGGGCTGGCACCTGGAGTGCTCCGTGATGGGTGAAAAATACCTCGGTCAGGAATTTGACATCCACGGCGGCGGCATGGACCTGATGTTCCCGCATCATGAGTGCGAAATCGCCCAGAACGTCGCTTCCCGCGGCACACAGGGCGTCCATTACTGGGTCCACAACAATATGATTACGATCAACGGGCAGAAGATGGGCAAGTCCCTGGGCAATTTCATCACCCTGCCCGAGCTCTTCAGCGGCCGCCATCCCAAACTGGAGCAGGCCTACAGCCCGATGACGATTCGTTTCTTCATCCTCCAGGCCCATTACCGCAGCACCCTGGACTTCTCCAACGAAGCCCTGCAGGCGGCCGACAAAGGACTGCGGCGCATCCTGCAGGCCTACCGTGACCTCTGCGCCCTGGCCGGCGGCTGCTCCCCGGTCCGCGGCAGCGAAGGCAGCAAGGCGGCCGAACTGGTGTACGGCGAATACCTGGACAGCGTGGCGCCGGACCGGGCGGAAGGTGCCTCCAACGCCGTCAGCGCGATTTTCGAGGGGGTCTACGATGCCCTGTGCGATGACCTGAATACCCCGATTGCCATTGCGCACCTCTTCGATGCCGTCAAGCTCGTCAACCAGGCCAAGGAAGGCAAGGAAAGCCTTTCCGAAGGCGACCTGGCCGTCCTGGTGCGGCTGTTCGACGATATCGTATTCGGCGTTCTGGGCCTGCGGGACGACAGCGCCGCGGAAGGCGGCTCCACCCGCGTGATCGGCGGCCTGATGGAAATGGTGCTCGAAGCCCGGGCGGCGGCCAAGGCGGCGAAAGACTGGCCCCGGAGCGATGCCATCCGCGACCAGCTGAAAGCGTTGGGTATCACCGTCAAAGATACCAAAAACGGAGCGGAATGGACGCTGGAATAAAACTGATTTCCTGGAACGTGAACGGCCTGCGGGCCTGCGTGGGAAAGAATTTCCGCGAAGTCTTCCGGGACCTGGATGCCGATTTCTTCTGCATCCAGGAAACCAAGATGCAGGAAGGGCAGCTGGACCTGGCCTTCCCCGGCTATGATTCCTATTGGAACTATGCCGACAAGAAAGGCTATTCCGGAACGGCCATTTATACCCGGCATACGCCCCTTTCCGTGACCTACGGCATCGGGGTGGACGAGCATGACCATGAAGGCCGTGTCATCACCCTGGAGATGCCCGCCTTCTATCTAGTCTGCGTCTATGTCCCCAATTCCCAGGACGGCCTGCGCCGCCTGGACTACCGGATGCGCTGGGAGGCGGATTTCCGCGCCTACCTGAGCGCCCTGGCCCGGGTCAAAGGCGTGGTGGTCTGCGGCGACCTCAATGTAGCCCATGAAGAAATCGACCTGAAGAACCCCTCGACCAACCATTTCAACGCCGGTTTCAGCGACCAGGAGCGGGGTTGTTTCTCCGACCTGCTTGCCGCCGGTTTCCACGATACCTGGCGGGAAGCCCACCCCGGCGAGCAGAAATACTCCTGGTGGTCCTACCGTGGCCGGGCCCGTGAGAACAACGCCGGTTGGCGCATCGACTATTTCCTGGTGTCCGATTCCCTGCGTAAGCATGTGACCCATACGGATATCCATGCCGACATTACCGGCTCCGACCATTGCCCGGTAGAATTGGTTATGGAAGATTTTTAATTTTCTTGCATGAGAATCCAAGCGGATTTATTAACTTTACGTTGGATTTAGAATATTATTCAATATGATTTTACGCTATAGAGTATCGCTCCCGGGTATCAAGGGTTTCGCGAGGGTGTATGAGCTTCGGTCTACGATGACCTTGTACGATTTCCACCGCATCATGGAAACAGGCATGGAATTTCCTGTCGACCAGCCGATTCAGTTCAAGGCGCTGGATGAGGCCGGCGGTCTGGTGGCCCGTTATGCGATGTTCGACCTGGGCTACGGAACCGTGGATGACGTGACGCTGGGCGATACGGTTGACAAGGGCATCGCCTCCTTCCAGTATTTCTACGACGTGGTGAACCGCAAAAGCGTCATCGTGACCTACGAAGGGGAAGTGGAAGAAGAGCCCGGAAAGCGTTATCCGAAACTGGTCGAGGTCAAGGGCCCCAACCCCATCGAGTTCGAGAACGGCTATGTTGCCTACGAGGACCTGCCGGAAGACCAGAAACATCCCCAGCACCATGACCCGCTTTGGGGCAAAGACGAGGATGACGATGATGAGGACGAGGATTTCGACGACGAAGAGGAGGATGACGACGAGGACGACGACAAGGAGGAGGAAATTTTCGACGAAAACGAAATGTAGTGCCGCGTAAGCTCCTCATAGTGAGCGGGCCTACCGGTGTGGGAAAGACGGACTGGGCCATTGATACGGCCCGTCGGTACGGCTCTCCGGTCATCTCCTGCGATTCCCGTCAGATATACCGCGAAATGCGAATCGGGACGGCTGTCCCGGATGCTTCACAGCTGGCTGCCGTGAAGCATTATTTTATCCAAACCATTTCTGTTACTGAGGATTATACGGCCGGCCGCTATGAGCTCGACGCCTTGGCCCTGATGGACAAACTCTTTGCCCAGGGGCATGAGACCCTGGTCATGTGCGGCGGTTCCGGCTTCTATATCGATGCGGTCTGCAAGGGACTGGACGCCATCCCGGACGCAGACCCGGCGCTTCGCCGCCAGCTCAATGAACGGATTGACCGGGAGGGAGTGGAATCCCTGTGGATGGACCTCCGCCGCCTTGACCCGCAGGCCTATGCCTCCATCGACCTGGCCAACCGGGCGCGCGTGCTGCGTGCGGTGGAAGTCTGCCTGCTGTCCGGCCGCCCCTTTTCTTCCTTCCGGCTGCAGGCCCCCAAGAAACGGGATTTTGAGATAGAGATAATCGTCCTGACCCGCCCGCGGGAGGAACTGTATGCCCGCATCGACCGTCGTGTGGACCAGATGATGGCCGACGGACTGCTCGACGAAGTGCGTTCCCTGCTGCCGTACCGTCGCTGCACCGCCCTGCAGACCGTGGGATACAAAGAACTGTTCGCCTATCTGGACGGGACGCTGCCCCTGGAAGAAGCGGTCCGGCAGATTCAGTCCAACACCCGCCGCTATGCCCGTAAACAGCTGACCTGGTGGCGCCGCGACCCGGATGTCCGCTGGGTAGAACTGTAAAAATGCGCTACCCGCCTGCTTTTTGGCGGTCCTCTTTTTTGTGCTCTGTGAATAATTGGTTATCTTTGTACGATTTCCCCATAGTGAAAGATGATGCGTTCCATCCATATTGTTTTTGCGGGTCTGGCGGCGATGTTGCTGCTGACAGGCTCCTGCACTGCCCCGACGGATGAGCCGATGCAGGGCAGCCAGGACCCGGTGCGCCCCGTCGTCTCCGACGACCCCGCAGTCCCGTCCGATGATCCGGTCAACCCCTCCTATGACCCTTCCACCCCCGCCGACGTATCTGCCGAGCCGGTGCCCGATGACCGTTACCAGCCCCTCATCAGCGGTCTGGAAGCCGATATGGTCACCCTGCAGCATATTGTTGAGGCTTATGAACGCGACATTCCCGTTTCTTCTTTCAGCGGCGCGGACGGCCAGTATACCCTCGTGCTGGGCAGCGAACGCTATCGGATAGTCTGTGATTTCAACGAACAGGGCGTGCCGGCGCTCGGCGCCTCGACCAATGGCCGCGGCACCTTCTGCTGGACGGCCGGCGGAGAGCTCCTGGCGGACAATGCGTTGGTCGCGGAAGACATTCCTTCGCTGCGCGTGCTGGACGGCCGGTGGCAGGTGACCTATGGCTCCGCCGCCTGGAGAACCCTGGGCGAAGCGGCCCCCGCCGACGAACTCCAGGATATTTTCCTGTTCTCGGAAGTCACTGACCATGGCACCGCTGTGGAGATTTTCTTTGCCGACGGTACCTCCGTCAGCCTGGCCAAAGAAGAGAACAGCGGTGACCCGCCGCTCCCGGATGAACTGAGCGTGACGGTGACCACGTCCGCCGCCAGCGGCCTGACCTCTTCCAGCGCAATCCTGAATGCCGCCTTCAGCGGCGCCAGCGTGAACCCGCGCGAACTGGGCTTCGAATGGGGCACGTCCGCATCTTCGCTGACGCGGACGCTCCAGTCTTCCGATATCATCGCCAATACCCGCGGTTCCTTCTCTGCCGTCCTGGACGGCCTGGGCGACGGACAGACCTATTACTACCGGGCTTATGTCGTCCTGCAGCGGGACAGCGAAATCCAGTATTTCTACGGGTCCGTCCGCAGTTTTACGACCCCGGCCCAGCAGGACAAACCGCAAGGCTCGCAGGCCGGCTGGTTCGAGCTGCCGGTGATGAACATCGCCAAGAGCGGCAGCTATATGTATAACAGCCAGGACGATACGCAGTATTATGCCTATCACATGTGCGCCGGCGGAGAAAAAGGCCCCTCCGGGCGGACTGCCCGCAACTATACGGTCTGCTACAGCGCCAAATACCACTGTCCGCTCTGGGTCGCTGCGCCGCTTCACAGTATGTACAAAGGCGGTTCCGGCCGTACTGAGGCCTATGACGAGGACCCGGACATCCCCTATGACAGCCAGTGGCACAGCAAGTCCAACGCCAGCGGCTTCAACAAAGGGCACATGCTGGGCTCCGCGGACCGTTCAGTCTCTACGGCCACCAACCGGCAGGTCTATTATTACCCCAACATCGCCCCGCAGCTGAGCTCCGGCTTCAATACCGGTGGCGGCGGATGGAACCTGTTGGAAGATTTCGTGGACGGCATGGTCTGCAGCGACACCCTGTATGCCGTCATCGGCTGCTATTTCGACCGCTATACCGACGGATACGGCAACACGGTGAGCCCCAGGACCCTGAGCGGATGGAGCCGATCAGACGTGGCCATGCCGACCATGTTCTACTATGTCCTGCTGCGCACCAAGAGCGGCTCGTCCCGCAAAGCGGTCACGTCCTGCTCCGCTTCCGAACTCCAGTGCGCGGCCTTCGTGCGCAGCCACACCAACGACCTCAAGGGACAGCGGGTTACCTCGCGCGAAATGATGAGCGTCTCCGACCTGGAGAAGATTACGGGCGTGACCTATTTCCCGAATGTCCCGAATGCCCCGAAAACAACCTATAATCCCTCAGACTGGGATTTATAATACAAGTATATGACCAGAAGAACACGTGTGAGATTTGCTCCGTCTCCGACCGGCCCCCTGCACATGGGCGGCGTGCGGACGGCGCTGTACAACTACCTCTATGCCAAGCAGCACGGAGGCGATTTCATCATCCGTATCGAAGATACCGATTCGCACCGCTTCGTGCCGGGTGCCGAGCAATACATCATCGAAGCCCTGAACTGGTGCGGCATCATCCCGGATGAAGGCGTCGACGAGAACGGAAAGGTGGTCGAGACGGCTTCCCCGAAGCACCCCCATGCCCCATACCGCCAGAGCCAGCGCAAGCCCATTTACCGGCAGTATGCCGAGCAGCTGGTGGCTGCGGGCCATGCCTATTACGCCTTCGATACGGCGGCCGAACTGGAAGCGCGCCGCGCCGAGGCCGAGGCGGCCGGTCAGACCTTCATCTACAACCAGAAGACCCGCCGGGAGCTGCGCAATTCCCTGACGCTCAGCCCGGAAGAGACCCGGCGCCTGCTCGCCGACACCACCGACTGGACCATCCGCTTCAAGATGCCGGAGGATACCGTGGTGGCGATGGACGACTTGATTCGCGGCCATATCGAAGTCAATACGGACACCCTGGACGACAAGGTGCTCTGGAAGCGGGCCGATGAACTGCCCACCTACCACCTGGCCAACATCGTGGACGACCACCTGATGGAAATCACCGAGGTCATCCGCGGCGAGGAAT